>NSIH01000049.1 GCA_002737315.1 Flavobacteriales bacterium | reverse complement strand
AAGGATCGCGAAATTGACCAAATGATGCAGGAATACGCTGGCATGCTGCGGCAGGCGCAGCAACGCGGAAGTACCGAGCAGGCCCTTCGCTTTATTCTCGGCGCCGAAAACCTCTCCATGGCGATCAAGCGCATGAACTACCTGCGCCAGTATTCCGAATTTCGCAAAGAGAAGGTAGAAGAGATTAGGCTTTATCAAGAAGCTCAGAATCAGCGTGTTGCTTCAATTGAAGTGGAGCGGAACCTCCAAAAAGTACTTTTGGGCCAGGAGTTACGCCAAAAGCAGCTGCTCGCCCAGGAGCGTGCCTTGCAGGCCAAGGCCTTGGGCGCACTCAAGAAAAAGGAGGGCCAGATTGCCAGCGGTATTGGCAAAAAGCGCCAAGAACTTGCCAAGCTCGAACGACAAATAGCCGCGATAATTAAAGAAGAGTTGCGCAAGCAGCGCGATGCCGCAGCCGGCCAAACCGGTGCAAAAGATGTTGGCGGAGGCTACGCACTGACCCCTGAGGCCGCCGCACTCGCCAAGGATTTTGCAGCCAACCGCGGCAAGCTACCCTGGCCCGTCGAGCGCGCAGTAGTCGTTCAAACCTTTGGCGAAAATGCCGTTCCAGGGGCGGCGGGCGTTACCATTAAAAATCCCGGAATTGACATCGGAACTCCCGCAAAATCAACTGTTCGTGCCGTATTTCAGGGCGAAATCGCCTCCGTGGTGAACGTGCCCGGCGCAGGCAAGGTGGTCCTGATACGCCACGGAAACTACTTCACCGTCTATTCCAACCTCGCGGAGGTTTTTGTGGCCAAGGGCGCTAAGGTGACCACCAAGGAGGCCATTGGTCGGGTAATGGAAGATTCCGAGACCGGAGCCTCGGTGATGCACTTTGAGCTTTGGATGAACACCCAAAACCAAGATCCCAAGCCCTGGCTTAACTAGCCAAGTAGCTGCCATCCCTGCGCAAGCAGAGGCTCGGCCATCTTGAACTTTACTTGCTTTTGCTCGCCCGTCATTAGGTTGACGATCGTGACTTGGTCGTTGCGTCCGTACTTTTTGCTGCTCACCGCAGGAGCCTGCTTGGGTGCCGCCGTACGCGGAGCGCCACTGCCCCTTGAAGCCTCTGCTTTAGCGTCATCAGCTCCTGGACCCGAGGTGGTTAGCTGCTCTACGGGCCGACTTCTTGCGGCGGATGCCTGGCGCATTGGGGCTTGGTTGGGGTCTTCTTGCGGCAGGCCTGCGCGAAACAGGAATCCCAAGATGCTGGAGTTCATTTCGTCTACCATGTCCTTAAATAACTTAAACGACTCGTGCTTGTAAACCAGCAGAGGATCTTTTTGCTCATAGACCGCGCCCTGCACGTTTTGGCGCAAATCGTCCATGTTGCGAAGGTGCTCTTTCCAGTGGTCGTCGATAAGATTGAGTACCATGGCCTTTTCTAGGTCTTGGATTAGCGAATGGCCACGGCTATCTACACCCTGCTGCAGGTTGGTGGGAATTTGAATGGAACGCACTCCGTCGGTGAAGGGCACCATGATGTTCTGAAACTGTGCGCCTTGATCGCGGAGCACATTGCTCAAAACCGGGAATGCTTGCTCGGCAATTCGGTCGCATTTGCTCTGGTAGGCAGTCTGCGCAGCGGAGTAGGTTTTTTGCGACAATTCGTTGGCACTAAGGCGTTCAAAACTTGCGGCATCGACGGCGGCAGGCATTGCAAAGGATTCAAAACAGCCCAATTCGTAGGCGGCAAAGTCGCGGCTTGGCTTGGTTCCGGTCACTAAAGATTCTGCCGAGTCATAAATGCTGTTGGCCAGGTCCAGCGCAAGACGCTCTCCCGATAAGGCGTTGCGGCGCCGGCGGTAGATTCCGCTTCGCTGCGCATTCATCACGTCGTCGTACTCGAGAAGGCGTTTGCGGCTGCCGAAGTTGTTTTCTTCGACCTTCTTCTGGGCGCGCTCAATGCTTTTGGTCACCATGGAATGCTCGATCATGTCGCCCTCTTTATGCCCCATGCGGTCCATCAGGCCCGCAATGCGTTCGGAGCCAAAAAGGCGCATCAGGTTGTCTTCAAGCGAGACAAAAAACTGTGACGATCCTGGGTCTCCTTGCCGCCCAGAACGTCCGCGCAGCTGTCGGTCCACGCGGCGTGAGTCGTGGCGCTCCGTGCCAATGATGGCTAATCCGCCCGCTTCTTTGGCTTCTGGAGTCAATTTTATATCCGTACCGCGACCGGCCATGTTGGTGGCGATGGTAACAGTCCCGGGCCTTCCGGCCTCGGCCACAATATCGGCTTCCTTTTGGTGCAGCTTGGCGTTGAGTACCTGGTGCGGAATCTTGCGAATATTAAGGGTTCTGCTCAATAATTCAGAGATTTCCACCGACGTGGTGCCCACGAGCACAGGCCGGCCGGCGTCTCGCAGCTTCTCAATTTCGTCAATCACGGCGTTGTACTTCTCTCGCTTGGTTTTAAATACCAAGTCGTTGCGGTCTTGGCGCTGGGAATCCTTGTTTTGCGGAATCACCGTCACCTCGAGCTTGTAGATTTCCCAGAATTCGCCTGCCTCGGTTTCGGCAGTACCCGTCATGCCCGATAGCTTGTGGTACATTCTAAAGTAGTTCTGCAGCGTAATCGTGGCATAGGTCTGGGTCGCGGCCTCGATGGTAACGCCCTCCTTGGCTTCAATGGCTTGGTGCAGCCCGTCAGAATAGCGTCGCCCGTCCATAATTCGGCCGGTTTGTTCGTCAACAATCTTGACTTTCTGGTCCATTACCACGTATTCCACGTCCTTTTCAAAGAGCGTATAGGCCTTTAGGAGTTGGTTCATACTGTGAATTCGCTCGCTCTTAGCACGGTACTCGCGCAGGAGCTGCTCTTTTTTGGCGGCCCGGTCGGCCACATTGCTGTTCGCCTTTTCGATAAGATCCAACTCAACCGAAATCACGGGAAGCACAAAAAAGTCCGTGGCGGTCTGGTCTGCTAGAAAGCCAAGACCAAGATTGGTTAGGTTTACCTGATTGTGCTTTTCTTCGATCGTGAAGTACAGGGCCTCATCGATTTTCTTCATCTCCTTACCTTGATCCTGCAGGTATAGTCCTTCGGTTTTTTGCAAAATGGCTTTAATGCCGTCTTCAGAGAGAAACTTGATGAGCGCCTTGTTTTTGGGCAGCGCTCGGTGCGAACGCAGCAGCTGAAAACCGCCTTGGATCTTGTCGCCGCTGGCCAGCAGTTCCTTGGCCTTCGCCAGGGCATCTTGGGCTACGGACTTTTGCTGGGCAATGATGGAGACTACAAAATTTTTGAGGGAATCAAACTCCTGTTTGTCGCCGTTGGGCGTTGGTCCGCTAATAATTAAGGGCGTCCGGGCGTCGTCAATCAGCACGGAGTCGACCTCGTCGACAATGGCATAGTGGTGCCCGCGCTGCACCAGTTCGGCCGCTTCTCGGGCCATGTTGTCGCGCAGGTAGTCAAAACCAAACTCGTTATTGGTACCAAAGGTGATGTCGGCCAGGTAGGCCTTGCGGCGCGCTTCGGTATTGGGGCGGTGCTTGTCGATGCAGTCCACGCTCAGTCCGTGAAACTGGTAGAGGGGACCCATCCACTCGGAGTCCCGCTTAGACAGGTAGTCGTTTACCGTCACCAAGTGCACGCCACGTCCGCTCAATGCGTTGAGGTAAACAGGCAGGGTGGCAACCAGGGTTTTGCCTTCACCTGTAGCCATTTCGGCGATGCGTCCCTTATGCAGCACCACGCCGCCAAAGAGCTGCACGTTGTAGTGCACCATATTCCATTCAATGGCGTTGCCCGCGGCGAGCCATTTATTCTTCCATACCGCGGTATCGCCATCAAGTTCAACGGCGTCGATTTTAGCGGCCATTTCGCGGTCCCAGTCGGTGGCAGGCAGCCGCAGGGGCCCATTATTGAGTCGGCGTGCAGTCTCTCGCAAAACGGCAAAGGCCCGAGGGAGGAGTTCAATTAGAATTCGCTCTTCTTGGGCTAAAACCTCTTGGTCTATAGCGTCAATTTGGCGGTATAGGGCGTCTTTAGCGTCAACGTCAGCCTCAGAGTCGGCCTGAATTTTGAGCAAATCGCGCTCTGCAATCTGGACTTCTGACTCTGCGCGGAGCCTTTGGCGAAAGCCTTCGGTTTCGACGCGAAGCGCCTGGTCTGATTTATTCTGAAGCTCGCTCTCTGCGGCTATAACCGAATCAATAATCGGATTGAGCTCGCTCAGCGTGCGCTTTGACGTATCACCCAAAAAAAGCTTTAAAATTTTGTCAAGCATAGGGCGCCAAAGGTACAACTACGATGCCACCGAAGCATTTGCAGACCGCTAGTACTGCCTTAAGAAAAATCAGTATTCTTCCTCGTTCCAGAGAAAGTCTTCATCCGAAGGGTAGTCGGGCCAAATATCTTCGATGGATTCATAGATCTCAGCATCCTCTTCCTCAACGGCTTGAAGGTTTTCCACTACCTCGAGCGGAGCTCCAGTGCGGATGGCGTAGTCAATAAGTTCGTCCTTGGTTGCGGGCCAGGGGGCGTCGCTCAAGTAGGAGGCAAGTTCAAGGGTCCAATACATGCCGCAAAAGTAATTTTTTTCTGCAGCTTTCCAAGCAAAATATTAAGGCTTGGCAATCCAGGGTATTTCTGGAGCATCAATGCGCTTGCCAATCCAACGTGACAGCACAAATGCGTAGTCGCTAAGACGGTTCAAATAAGCCATCGTCGGCAAGGGAAGCTGCAGGGAATCCTCGGCCTGATGGTCGTGGAGCTGCACCACCCATCGCTCCGCCCGGCGCGCAACGGTGCGGACCACGTGGCACTGGCTGACCAGCACATGACCACCTGGAAGCAAAAAGTTACGCATCGGCTCCAGCTCAAGCTCCATGCGGTCAATAGCGAGCTCGAGGCGCTCAATCCAACTAAAATCAACATGCGGCAGGCGCTCGACCATCTCCGGCAGGTCGTTGGCCATGTGCGAACCCAAGGCAAAGAGATCGCTCTGAACTTGAAGCAGCTCCGCCCTGACCTCATTCCAGTCCGTCGGAATCTGGTCGCGCAGCAGCCCGAGGTGGCTGTTGAGCTCGTCGAGGGTTCCGTAGGCATGCAGCCTCAGGTCGTACTTGGTAATTCGCGTACCGCTAAAGAGTCCGGTTTGGCCTGCGTCTCCGGTTTTGGTGTAGATCTTCATAATGACTTTTTAATCTAGTACGCCCGCCCCGTCTTGCCCTCCATGTAGTTGACAAAAGATCGGTTGGCCACGCGCACTCCGCCCGGGGTAGGGTAGTTGCCGGTAAAGTACCAGTCGCCCGGAGAATTAGGGCAGGCCTCGTGCAGGTCAGCTACCGTTTGGTAGACGACTTTGACTTCGGCTTGGGTTCCGACGGGCGTGAGCAGCTCGGCGATGCGGTCGCTGAGTTCTTCGTCGCTAAAGGGGGCATAAACCGACTGCACGGCGTTGCGCTGCTCAGCCATGGGCTTGGCAAGCTCGGCCTTGGCGTCGGCATAGGCTTGATCCAAAACGGAATCCATTTTTCGCTCGCGCAGCAGTGATACGGCGGCCTGAAAAGCGATGAAGTCGCCCAACTTGGCCATGTCAATGCCGTAGCAGTCGGGGTAACGAATCTGCGGCGCCGAACTCACGACCACAATGCGCTTGGGTTTAAGGCGGTCCAGCATACTCAAGATGCTCTGCTTCAGGGTGGTTCCGCGCACAATGCTGTCGTCGAGGGCCACAATGCTGTCTTCGGGCCCCACAATGCCGTAGGTGGAATCGTAGACGTGTGCCACCATGTCGTCGCGGCCGCTGTCTTGCGCGATGAAGGTGCGCAGCTTGACGTCCTTCCAGGCGATTTTTTCTACGCGCGGACGGGCTGCCATGGCCAGCTCAATGTCTTCGGGAGTGATGGCGCTGCCTTTGCCAATGAGCAGGGCGGACTTCTCTCGCTTTAGCAAGTCTTCAGCCCCTTTAACCAGGCCATAAAAGGCGATTTCGGCCGTGTTGGGAATGAAGCTAAATATGGTTCGGTCAAAGTCGTTGCCCGCAGCCTTCATGACGCGGTCGGTCAGACGGCGGCCGAGCTCCAAGCGCTCGCGGTAGATTTCGCCGTCGTTGGCACGCGAGAAGTAAATCCGCTCAAAGCTGCAGGATGCGTTGGGGGCAGGTTCGCATACGCGCACCACCGAGACGTCACCGTTGCGGCGAATCCAAACGGCATGGCCAGGCGGCACTTCCTTCACCTCAGACTCCGAAACCCCAAAGGCGGTCTGAATCACAGGGCGCTCGGAGGCCACAACGGCTACCTCGTCGTCAACGTAGTAAAATGCAGGCCTAATCCCGTGCGGGTCGCGAAGCAAAAAGGCGTCACCTTGCCCAATTATTCCACCCATGGCGTAGCCTCCGTCCCAGTGGCGGCTCGCTTTTTCGAGAACTCGCTGCAGATCCAAATGGTCGGCCTGGTACTGGCTGCGCTCTACTTTATTGAGGCCCAATTCGTCCTTTGCGATGTGGTGCAGACGGCGGTTTTCTTTGTCGAGAAAGTGCCCAATTTTTTCCATCACCGTGACGGTGTCGGCCTTCTCTTTGGGGTGCTGCCCCAGGCTGACAAGCTCCTCAAAGAGCTCATCGACGTTGGTCATGTTGAAGTTCCCTGCGACCAAGAGGTTGCGGCTCATGTAGTTAGACTGGCGCAAAAAGGGGTGGCAGGCCTCGATGCTGTTGCCTCCATAGGTTCCGTAGCGCAGGTGTCCAAGGTACACGTCGCAGGCAAAGGCCAGGTTTTGCTTCACCCATGCTGCGTCTTTTAAGCGCTCAGGCTTGCCCGCAAGGCGCTCTTCAATTCGGCTTTGAATGCGGGCAAAAATGTCTTGAATGGGCTTGGAGTCTACCGACCGAGACCGGCTGATGTAGCGCTGGCCCGCAGGCATGTTAAGTTTTATTCCGGCGAGGCCACCACCGTCCTGACCTCGATTGTGCTGCTTCTCCATCATGAGCACCATCTTGTGAAGGCCGTAAAGGGCCGTCCCGTACTTGTCGAGATAGTGGTCTAGGGGTTTGCGCAGTCGCAGAATGGCAATGCCGCACATATCGGCGGTAAAGTTAGGGCTCTGCCTATCTTCGCAGGACACCCTCCACGCAATCCGTTCGAATGAATTCGCTGCCTGCATCCATCGACATCCACACGCACCTCATTCCAGAGCACATTCCGCCCTTTGCTCAGCGCTTTGGATATGGCGGCTTCATTCGCATGGAACACCACTGTCCAGGATGTGCGCGCATGTTAAAGGACGAAGTCTTGTTTCGCGAAATCGAGGCGAACAGCTGGGACGCGTCTGCTCGCCTAAGCGACTGCGACCTCCACGGGGTGGGCATTCAGGTTCTTTCTACCGTGCCGGTAATGTTTAGCTACTGGACTCCGCCTCGAGACGGAGCGGCCGTTGCCGCCTTTCTCAACGACCACCTTGCTGAGTTTGTAGCCGGCAATCCCACGCGGTTTGAGGGCCTCGGAACCCTACCCATGCAAGACACGGACCTTGCCTTGCGCGAGCTGGACCGCTTTGAGTCTCTCGGACTGCGCGGAGTGCAAATCGGCTCCAACATCAACCAGCGCAACCTCGACGATCCCGCGTTTTTCCCCATTTTTGAAGAAATGGCTCGGCGTGGACTCGCTCTTTTTGTGCACCCTTGGGACATGATGGGCAGCGACGACATGAAGCGCTATTGGCTTCCGTGGTTGGTCGGAATGCCCGCCGAATCCAGCCGCGCGCTCTGCTCCCTCATCTTTGGCGGTGTGTTTGAGCGGCTCCCCTCGCTGCGTGTAGCCATCGCCCACGGCGGCGGATCCTTCCCGGCAACCCTTGGCCGGATCCAGCACGGCTTCGACGTGCGGCCCGACCTGGTAGCTTTAGACAACGCATTCCCTCCCCAGGATTACTTAGGTCGATTCTGGGTGGACAGCCTGGTGCACGACCCGCATGATTTGGCAAACCTCCTACGTTTGGTAGGCGACGGCAAGATTGTGATGGGTTCCGACTACCCCTATCCCTTGGGCGAGGTCGTTCCGGGCGAATTAGTACGAAGTATGCCCTGGTCCGACGGGGTCAAAGCCAAGGTTCTTCGGCACAACGCCGAGGCCTGGCTCTATGGCAGTTAGTGGCTAGACGAAGCGAGGATCCGTCTCCATCACGTGGCCGCAGCTCGTGCAGGTACGCTTGGTTTCGCTGCCGTAGAACTCCTTGAAGTGCGGCAAAAAGTCCGTTTCAATATTGTGAAGCTCAAAGTATGCCGCGTGCAGTGGCTTGTTGCAGGACTCGCAGAACCACAGGAGGCCGTCAGTGAATCCCTTGCCAGCGCGCTTGCGTTCGATGACCAGGCCAATGCTGCCCGCTTCGCGCATGGGGGAGTGCGGCGTTTTGGCGGGGCATACAAACATGTCGCCGGCCTCGAGCACATGGTCCACATGCTTGCCGTCGGTATGGGTTCGCACCGTGATTCGACCCTCTAACTGATAAAAAACCTCTTCGGTCTCATTGTAGTGGTAGTCCTTGCGGGCATTAGGGCCTGCGACGACCATCACGATGTAGTCGTCAGAATCGGGAGTGAGGTTCTTATTGCCGACGGGCGGCTTGAGCTCGTGGCGGTGCTCATCGAGCCAGCGGTGGAAGTTGAATACCATAAGTCTAAGGTAGGCAACGGGCAGGTTGTGCGGAGCGGCCTTGGCACACTTTTAGTACTATGTCAAACAAAGTACCAAGCTTTATTTATATCTTTGCATTAATGAATACTGAAAACGCACGAGCGCAAATGCGCAAAGGGGTCCTCGAGCTCTGCGCGCTCCGGGTTTTAGGACGCGGAGAGGCTTACGCCTCAGGCATTTCTGAAGCACTGAAGCAGGCGGACTTGCTCGTGGTCGAGGGTACGCTTTACCCGCTGCTTACCCGAATGAAGAACGCAGGATGGCTGGAGTACCGCTGGGAAGAATCCAAGTCGGGCCCACCCCGTAAGTACTACCAACTTACCGAAAAAGGACGCATTTTACTCGAAGCGCTGAATTCGGAATGGACCGCTTTTGTCGACGCTGTAAACTCCCTCAAGAACTCATGAAAAAGACCATTGACATCAATTTGGGCGGAATGCTCTTTCATTTAGACGAGGACGCCTACGCCATGCTTTCGTCCTACCTCGAAGCCCTTCGCCGCCACTTGGCCGCTACCGAAGGCCGCGAGGAGGTGCTCTCGGACATTGAGGCGCGCATCGCCGAACTGTTCAGCCAGTATGCAGCAGCCAGCCCCAAGGTCGTTACCGTCTTCAATGTGCAGGCAGCGATGAGCACTCTGGGCCAACCCCAAGACTTTGGCCCCGAGGCCGGGGGAGAGCCCGTTTCTGAATCGTCGGAAGAATCGTCGGCAGAGCCCAAAGACCGCCGCCGCCGTCTCTACCGCGACGCAGACGACAAGGTCATTGGTGGCGTCTGTGCTGGATTTGCCAACTACTTCAGCATCGATGTCGTGGTGGTGCGTATAGTATTTCTCGTCCTCGGTTTGTTCACAGGATTCGGTTTTATTCTCTACCTGATTTTGTGGGCGGCGACCCCCAAGGCGGTTACTCCCGCAGAGCGACTTGCCATGAAGGGCAAGCCAGCAACCTTTGAGAACATACGCCAAACCGTCGAAGAAGAATTCAGAAACGTCGAAAGCAAAATAAACAATGCCGAGAGTCGGCGCAAAGTGCGCAATGCATCCAAAAGTGTTGGAGACTTCATCGCTTCGCTTGTTCAAGGTCTGGCGCGCTTTTTTGGAATGGTGTTTCTGGTTTTTGCCCTGCTGCTTGGTGCAGGCATTTTGATCGCGGTATTCGGCAACGGCATCCTTCAAGAAGACGCAAAAGTCTCCATGACCGAGCTCCTGAGTATTTTCTTGCCGGCCGGCGGGTTTGGCAAGGCCTACTTCTGGACGGCCACAGTACTCGTGCTCATTGGTCCCTTGGTCGCCCTTCTGCTCTTGGCATTGCGCCTGCTTTTTCGCCAGCAGGGCCTTGTTCAGCGTGGATTATTGGGAGCCGCATTAATTCTTTCGGTGGGCGGAATCGTCATGATGGCCCTCCTCGGGGCTCGAATTGGCTCGGAGTTTCGAGAAGAAGGTTCGGTGGTGCATTCCGTGCTGCTGCCGGAGCAGGTTCAAACCTGGAACCTTGCAATGGAATCAACTGCCGTCAAGGGCGGAGTCGAGTTTAATTTCAACGACGACGATCTCGACGAGTCTTCTTGGATTCTCACCGACGATCGAGTCTACTATGAGGGCATAGAAATCGACCTGCGACCCACGGTACGCGACAAGCCAAGCTTGGAATGGACCGCGGAAGCCCAAGGAGGATCTCGCCGTGCCGCCCGCGAACGTGCCGGGGGAATTGACTTTCAGGCGCGCGCGGACAGCACGGGCCAAATCTTCGTGGGCGACCTTTTGAATTATTCCAAGGCAGATCGATTCAGGGGCCAAAAAGTCCAACTCACGCTCTACCTCCCCATAGGCCAGAGGGTTTACTTACAGCCCAATACCTCGGCCTACCTTAAAGACGTCACTAATAGCTCCGATGCTTGGGACGAGGATATGGCCGGCAGAATGTGGCTTATGACCGAGCAGGGCTTGGCTGAGTTCAAGTAGCCTTCGGGCGCATGCTCGCCCGGCCTCAAGCTAAGGAAGCCGGTAGGCAGTATCGGCCAAATCGCTTAAGCGACTGCCGCGAAGGGTGGTCTCGGTCGCCGTCCAAAAGCTGGATTGGGCGCTTGCCGAGTTCGAGAGGGTCATGGCCATCAGGGACCAAGCGG
>NSIH01000048.1 GCA_002737315.1 Flavobacteriales bacterium | reverse complement strand
AGGGCCCGCACCTCAGGGTCGCGGTCTTCCCATTTGCGAAGCATTTCTTGAACCTCGAGCATGCAGGGGGCATGGTTCTTAGCATGGTCCTCGGGGTGGCCGGCATCCATGAGTTCACGAACCTGAGCACGGTACTCTTGGTCAAAGCGCACATAGAAGGTACCGACCCAGTGGTCCCCTTTTTGGCCCGCAGACTCCGGAGTCATTCCGTCGCCAAAATGCTGCCAGGCCCACATGCTCTTGCAAATGTGCACGCCACGGTCGTTGACGATCTGCACCTTAACTACCCGACGTCCGCTTGCCTCTAGAATTCGACTAAGGCTGTGTCCTAGGAGGATGTTGCGCACATGGCCCAAATGCAAGGGTTTATTGGTGTTTGGGCTGCTGAATTCGACCATGGCTGCAGGCTGTTCTGCATCCACAGGCCAGCATCCCCAGTCCGCACTGCTTCGCAGGGTATCAAAGAGGGACTCAAACTGGTCGGAGGCCAGAACTAAATTCAGGAATCCTTGAACGGCGTTGAATCGCGTAACCAATGGAGTGGCCTTTAGAAGGGCGTTTCCTATTTCGTTTGCGGTTTCGACAGGGGATTTGCAGCTCTGCTTTAAAAAAGGGAAAACCACCAAGGTGGCGTCTCCTTCAAATTCTTTACGAGTTGGCTGAAGTTCTAGCGAAGCCTCCCAACCATAGAGGTCGCGCAGAACCGCAGAAACGGCCAAAACTAATGCTTCAGTCATGGAGGTTAAGAATTGGAAGGTCGACTTAAACGATCCTGTAATCGGTAGACGGTATTTTGGAGCAGGCGAAATGCAGCGGATCCCATGGCGTTCCCGCCCTTGTCGAGCAGGGGATTGATTTCGGTAAACTCGATGCAGCGCACCTTGGAATCCAAAGCAAACAATTCTAGTAAATGCTTGGCCTCCGACTCCTCAAAACCTCCAGGAACCGGAGTACCGGTGCCCACTGAAATGCTAGGATCCATGGAGTCCACGTCAAAAGACACATAAACCATGTCACAGTCCGCCATTTGACTGCGAACCTGCTCCACAATGCTTTCGATTCCTTGGGCGCGAACCTCGGGCACGCGAAAAACCTTAATCCTGTATTTGGCAATGAGGTCGTTTTCTGGTCCTTCGGTACTTCGTAGACCAATATAGGCTAGGTCCTCGGGACGGACTCTTTGCGACGGACCCTTGAGCTTTATCCAAGATTCACGGGTGACCATACTCGGTTCGTTTATTTTACAGGCTAGATTGTCTTCGCCCAATGCGGTTGCAAGGGGCATTCCGTGCAAATTACCCGAGGGAGAGGTGTAGGGAGAATGCAGGTCGGCGTGCGCATCAATCCAAACCACTCCGAGCCTTGCCAAGGGAAAAGCCTGCTTGATTCCCGCAATGGTTCCGCCTGCATTGGAGTGGTCTCCACTAATAATCAGCGGAAACTGCCCGTCGTCAAGGGTTTCGGCTACAACGGCTGAAATGCGCCGGTACATGCGCACGATTCCCCGAATCCTTTTGCCATAGGGAGTCTCGGGATGCCGATAAAGCAGGGCGTTGTTGGTTTGCACCTTGCGGGGCTGCAGGGACCTAAAAAACTTGGGCTGAATGCGAAAGGATGCACTGCGAATGGCGGCGTATCCGAGGCTCGATCCTCGAGTGCCTGCTCCCAATTCAGACATGGCCGTTATCAACTGCAGCATATTCCAAAGGTAGGAATTGGCCTACCTTTGACCGCAGTCCATGGCCCGAACTTCCAAAAACTCCCCGTCGTCGAGACTAAGCGACCTAAAGTCAGCCTGGCAGGACGTCAAGCAGAGCCCATCCCTTCACGCAGTACTCGGTCTGACCGTACTTTTTATCGGACTCCTGGGCTTTGTCGCCAGCACTTCTACCCTATTTACTTGGACTTCAGACTTTAGTGCCCTTGAACTGGGTTTTGTCCAAGTTTTGAGCCAACGCGACGTAGTAATTCAAAATACCCTCGGCTCCATTGGCGCGGCCCTTGGTATGGTGGTAACGGTGCGCGGATTTGGAATTGCCTCCCTCCTGCTTTGGACCGTGGTCATGGCCTTTGGTTTGCGTTGGGGTTTAGGAATCGAAATACGGGCACTTCGCTGGGCGAGGCGCAGCTTGCTTCGGGCATTGTTGATTACTACAGGACTTGCACTGCTGCCCTGGAACGCCGGCGACGCAGTGGTCGGGGACTACGGACGAGTTATTGCAACCTGGTCCACGCACTGGCTAGGCCTTCTCGGGGCCTGCTTGACCTGGTTGGTCCTTGCTCTGATCCACGCAGTTTGGGTTTTTAAGCTGCGTCCGCAGATGCTCGGGCAGCACCTGGCCAATCGCTTTGGGGCAACCGATGCCATTAATGAAGTTCGTGACGATGAAGAGGCTGAACTAATTCCCGACGAAGGCCCCTTGGTTGTTGACCTGTCTGGCAGTGAGCCAATCCAAAGTCCGCCATGGAACGAACCCGAAGAGGACCTCGATCTCGTTATTCAATCGACCGTTGAGGCGCCGCAGGCTAGTCCCGGTTTGGTTAAGCCATCACCATCTGAAATGGGCCCCTACGACCCTAGGCGCGACCTTTCGCGCTACCAAACCCCTCCCCTTCAGCTGCTCAATGACTACGGGCAATCCACCGCCAAAGTGGACCAAGAGGAATTGGAGGCAAACAAGGAGCGGATTCTAGAAACACTGCGCAACTACAAAATCGAGATTTCTAAAATCAAGGCCACCGTGGGGCCGACGGTAACCCTTTATGAAATTGTTCCCGAGGCCGGAGTCCGCATCAGTAAGATTAAGTCGTTGGAGGACGACATCGCACTAAGCCTTAGCGCTTTGGGTATTAGAATTATAGCGCCTATTCCCGGCAAAGGAACTATTGGCATTGAGGTGCCGAACCGCCACCCACAGATGGTGAGTATGCGGTCGGTGCTGGCCTCAGAAAGGTTCCAGAATTCTGATATGGATTTACCCTTGGTCTTGGGCAAGACCATTTCTAACGAAGTATTTATTGTTGACCTGGCCAAAATGCCCCACCTTCTCATGGCTGGTGCTACGGGACAGGGTAAGTCGGTCGGACTCAACGCTATTATTGCCTCGATTTTATACAAGAAGCACCCAGCAGAGGTAAAGTTTGTACTGGTTGACCCAAAAAAGGTTGAATTGACCCTCTACAACACTATTGAACGGCACTTTTTAGCCAAGTTACCTGGAGACGAAGAGGCTATTATTACCGATACCAACAAAGTAATTCACACGCTGAACTCCCTTTGCAAAGAGATGGACCAGCGTTATGAACTGCTAAAATCTGCGATGGTGCGTAATCTAAAGGAATACAATGTCAAGTTCACTGCCCGCAAACTCAACCCTGAGGAGGGACACCGCTATTTGCCCTACATTATTTTGGTTATAGACGAGTTTGCCGATTTAATTATGACTGCCGGCAAGGAGGTTGAAATGCCGATCGCTCGCCTTGCTCAGCTTGCACGTGCAATTGGTATTCACCTGATTGTGGCCACACAGCGCCCGTCAGTAAACGTTATCACGGGCATTATTAAAGCGAACTTCCCGACGCGAATTGCCTTTAAGGTCAGTGCCAAGATTGACTCCCGCACCATACTTGATACTGGCGGCGCGGAACAATTAATCGGTAAAGGCGACATGCTGATTTCGAGCGGAAACGACTTGATTCGCCTGCAGTGTGCCTTTTTGGATACCCCCGAGGTAGAGTCAATTTGCGAATTTATTGGAAGCCAACAAGGTTACTCCGATGCCTACCAACTTCCAGAATACGAGTCCGAGGAGGGCAACCTTGGCGGTGGAGGCAACTTTAGTGCCGAGGAACGCGATAGCATGTTTGAAGAGGCCGCTCGCATGGTAGTAATTCACCAGCAGGGCTCGGCATCGCTTTTGCAACGCAAGCTTAAGCTTGGCTACAATCGTGCAGGTCGCTTGGTCGACCAGCTCGAAGACGCTGGAATCATTGGTCCCTTTGAGGGGTCCAAGGCACGCCAAGTTCTGATTCAAGATGAAGTACAACTTAACGAACGACTCAAAAACTTATGATTAATCGTTTGATTTTTACCGGGGGCTTTTGCCTAATTACCTACTGCTCGGCAGCACAGTCCGAAACACCTTTGGCCTATGTTCAGCGAGTGAAGAAGCAGGCCCTAACCTATTCCGACCAAAAAATTGGTTTTACTTCGGTGCTTGACGCTCCAGGGCGCAACGGCCAGCGGGTGCAGCGCAAAACAAGCGGTGAGGTTTGGGTAAAGGGGGAGTCCGCAAAGTTGGTGCTTCAAGGACAAAGCTTCTTTTTTAAGAGCGGAGTGGTGACTACCGTTACCCCAGAAGACGAAGAAATAACGGTCCGCAAGCTCAATGGAGATGCAAACCAATATACCCCTGCCGTTCTTCTTGGCAAGTACGAGAAGAGTTCCTCCTTTGCCTGGGCTGGAACCGAAACGGTCGCAGGTCGAGCAATCAAGTTCGTCAGTATTCTTCCCAAGAACGACCCCGACGTAGCCAAAGTGATTCTTGGTATCGACACCAAAACCATGAAGCTGCATAGCTTTACCGAAGAGGGAAGGAACGGAACAAGGTCTACCATCACCATGCTGTCCTATGAAACCAACAAGGGTTTGACGGCCAACGACGTGGAGTTCAAGCGATCCAACTACCCGGCGAACTACGAATACATCGCGCCTAAAGTTAAGTAAGCGATTTGGGTAAGCTAGACCGCTACTTTATCGCGAACTTCGTACAATTATTTGCCAAAACACTGGCGATGAGCGTGTTCATACTGCTCATGCAAATGGTTTGGAAGTATATGGATGACCTAGCCGGTCGCGGAATTTCGCTTTGGCGTATCCTCGAACTAATGGGCTACTGGTCGGTGTCTATCTTACCCATGGCGGCACCTATTGCCGTGCTGTTCGCAGCCATCATGGTTTATGGCCAATGGGCGGAATCCCGAGAATATGCAGCATCTAAGGCCTCGGGATTTTCTTTTCTTCGTATGCTTAGGCCCCTGTTTTTGGTGCTGAGCATTATTGGAGTTCTCATGTTTTTGGTTAGTAACAACTTCATCCCCGTCGCCAACTATAAGGGAGAAAATTTATTACTAAACATCGCTCGCCAGAAACCTACTTTCAGACTAAAGCCTGGGGTTTTTGTGGCGGGTCTTGACGGATTCAGCGTGAAAATTGGCCGCAAGGAGGAGAACCGAATCTATGATGTAATCCTATATGACCATCGAGAACGGGGCCAAGGAAACGTTGGGGTCTTGACCGCTCCCGAAGGCGAAGTGCGCTATCCCGAGGGAAGTCCAACCATGACCCTGGTGCTTCGCAACGGCAGAAGCTATCTTGACGTAAAGGAATCGATACGGCAGGAGCGGCTGCGGCAGGGTTCGCTGGTGGCAGAATTTGACAGTATGGTAGTTAGGCTTGACATGTCATCGTTTTTGCTGGGAGATTTAGGCGGGGTTCAGCGCAGCAACGAGTACAACATGCTTACCATAAGCCAGCTCGACACCTCCATTGACCTTATTGAAGACCAGATTAAAGCCCGTGTTGCAGAAGTTTCTTTAGGAATGCAGCGAAAGTTGGGGGGCTGGGTTGGCGACAGCTTAGTAGGATTTTCAGAGGCTGACCCTAAATTGACTGTTGCAGAAAGAATTCAGCCCATTCACCGCTATCGGGCTACCCAAAGCGCCCTGAATCTGGCGCAGAGTAATAGAGATTACATGAATCAAATAGCCTCAGAATTGGATTGGCGCAACCAGCATCTCTCTAGGCATTATCTGGAGTGGCATAAAAAATTCAGCGTGGCGGTGGCCTGCCTGCTTTTGTTCTTCATAGGCGCAGCGCTGGGTAGCATCATTCAGCGCGGGGGCTTTGGCTGGGCTTTTGTTTCGAGTGTGCTCTTATTCCTACTGCATTATGTACTCACTATGGTTTCTGAAAAACTCGGACGCACTTGGGTACTGAGTCCATTTTGGGCTATTTGGGGGCCGAACCTTGCTCTGCTCCCGATTGCTTTATTTATGGTTTGGTGGGCCTCGATTGACGGACAATTGCCCCTGCACTGGATTCGAAGACGCCTTAAAACCAGCGCGCAGTGAGAATTCTGCATTTATGCAACAAAGTGCCCTTCCCGGGGCGCGACGGGAGCAGCTTAGCCATGGAGGCTTTGATTCGCATCGAGGCGTCCCTGGGGCATGAGGTGCAGGTTCTCGCCCTAAACACCGACAAGCACTGGGTGCAGCATCCCTACTCACCGATTGCTGGGGCGTCCCTCGAAGCCATTGACCTTCAAACGGCGCCCCGGTGGACCACGGCCTTGGCTAACCTCTTTGAGCGGCAGAGCTACTACGCGAGTAGGTTTTGGAGTGCCGAGGCAGCAAGGCGGATTGAAATCCTTGCAGTCACTTGCGACTTAGTGGTTTTTGACAGCCTATTTATGGCCGTCTACCTGCCGCATATTGGCAACAAACCCAGCGTACTTCGCGCACACAACGTCGAGCATTCCATTTGGCAGCGCGGACTCTCCGAAGAACCAATCCTCCGAAGATTTTATGTCTCCCTACAGGCCAAGCGCTTAGAACGTTGGGAACACACGGTTTCTGCTCAAGTCTCGCGTATTTGGACCATCAGCAACGAAGACCAGCTTTGGTTTACCCTAGCACATCCAGGATCGGTTCAATGCCTGCCCTGCAGCGTCGATTTTCTCCATGGTTCCTGGGAGCAGAGCGGCGCCTCCCCTGCGCTAGCCTACCATCTAGGGGCCATGGATTGGACGCCCAACATTAGAGGAATGCGCTGGTTCATCGATGAGGTTGAGCCCAAATTGAAGCATGCTGGCCTTGAGGTTTTTAGCAAGCACTGGCCTTTTGAAGCTTCTAAAAGTCGAGTCAAGCACCAAACCCATGACCTTGACTTTCAAAAATTTGGAGTATTCGTTGCCCCAATCCGTAGCGGCAGCGGAATGCGTATCAAGCTTCTCGAGGCAATGGCTCGAGGCAAGGCAATCCTAACCACTAGTCTTGGCGCAGAAGGCCTTAAAGCCCAGCACAATGTTCACTTTCTCGTGGCGGATTCCGCCGAAGATTTTGCCGCTGCCTTGGACCTACTTTGCGGAAACCTTGAGCTTCGCAACAGAATAGGTAATGCTGCCGCACTCCATGCCCGCCAAACGTTCAGCGACGAGGCTGTTGCCTTGGAACTCTCCAAGGAACTTGCGACCTTTAGCCACTAATGGAAGCTATTGCATTAATTTTTTGGGGACTTGCGCTGGTTCCATACAGTCTTTTTCCTTTGGTCATGAGAGCCTTAGGTCAAAAAACAAAGAAGATAGAAGAAGCCAAGCAGCAGGCCAAGCTGCCGAGGGTATCGGTTGTTTTTGCGGCCTACAACGAAGAGGCAAACCTGGCCCGTATGCTCGACCATCTCCTGGCACAGGACTACCCTGGTGAATTGGAGGTTTGGGTGGGTTCCGACCAAAGTACCGACCGAAGCGACGAGATTTTATCGCAGTACAGCGCAAAGCACCCCTCCATCAATTGGATTCGCATGGAGCAGCGCTCTGGCAAAGCACAAATAATCAACCGATTGGTGAGCGAATCAAAGGGAGATTGGTTGGTGGGCACCGATGCCAATATTTTGTTTGCCCCCGACTGCATTCGCCAACTGCTTCTCGAAGCCGAGTTAAATCCCAAGGCGACGGTGGTGGGCGGATCCTTGTTTTACCGAGGCATGGGCGAATCCGCGGGCCAAGGAATTGCCGACCAAGAGCGCTGGTACATCAATTGGGAGAACTATGCCAAGCGCGTAGAGTACGACCGAACCGGCTGCGCCATGGGAGTCGAAGGAGGACTGTATGCCATTCGCCGTGGAGCATTTCGCCCCATTCCCTTCGGGACTTTTATGGAGGATTTTTACCTAAGCTTTTCTGCCATGCTTCGTGGTGAAGACGTTGCCTGGTCCCTAAATGCAGTCGCCAGCGAAGACCTCAGCCACGACCGCAACCCGGAGTTCAACCGCAAAGTGCGCATTGCACACGGAAATTGGCAGAATATCGGACGCTTTATTGGCT
Source organism: Flavobacteriales bacterium (assembly GCA_002737315.1). GTDB lineage: Bacteria > Bacteroidota > Bacteroidia > Flavobacteriales > Schleiferiaceae > TMED14. The sequence goes on along the minus strand of NSIH01000048.1, from coordinate 2,718 downwards.
CCCTTCATCGGCTTCGGTTATCGGTGCTCCTGGTTTTTTTGGGCCATAAGCTGCTGCGCTGGACTGCACCGCTTCTAGTTCTTGGTGGAATTCTATTGGGCCTTGTCCCTGGCCAGGCTTGGTCTGAGGGCGGAAAAATAACCTGGACACTCTTTGCAGGATTATCTGGGTATACCTTGGTTTTAAGGGCATTCGTTTTGGCTCCTCTTGACGGAGTGCCGGGTCTGCGGCTGCTGAACCACCTGCTGCTGATGAACCTCGCTTTAGGCCTTGGATTCCTGCGCTACCTTCGCGGCAGTACCAACGGTGTTTGGGAACCGACTCCACGGACCAACGAATGAAAAGCACTCCATTTGCTTCGATTGAAGAAGCGCTCGACGACCTCAGGGCCGGCAAAATGATCATAGTCGTTGACGACGAAGACCGCGAAAACGAGGGCGACCTCGTGGCCTTGGCCGAGGGAGTAAGCCCCGAAACCATAAATTTTATGGCCACGCACGCACGAGGCCTCATATGTGTTCCACTCGTGGACCAACGCTGCGACGAGCTGGACCTGCATGCTATGGTTCAACGCAATACTGACCCGCACGAAACCGCATTTACCGTAAGCGTCGACCTCGAAGGCGACGGAGTTAGCACCGGAATCTCCGCCCAGGATCGCGCAAAAACCATCAACGCGCTGGCCAACCCGAATACGGTCGGTCAGGACTTTCGCAGGCCAGGGCATATCTTCCCACTGCGTGCTCGTCCCGGTGGCGTTCTTCGCCGCGCAGGACACACCGAAGCGGCCATTGACCTTGCTCGCCTTGCAGGAAGCCGTCCCGCAGGTGTTATTGTAGAAATTATGAACGAAGACGGTAGTATGTCCAGGCTGCCCGAACTCGAGGTGATGGCAGCGAAGTACGATCTGCGCATCATCAGTATTGAGCAGCTGATTCGGTACCGCATGGAACGGGACCGCCTTGTTCACGAACTGCAGTCCTACCGTCTAGAAAGCCCCTACGGTCCCTGGGAGGTGCGTATTTATGGTCAGTCCAACTCGGACCAACGCCATGCGAGCTTCAGCTTCGGCTCCTGGCATGAGCAAGACGATGTTTTGGTCCGCATGCAGAGCGGACCCTTCGGCAGTTCTCCGTGGCTGCATTTTGAGGCATCACAGGGCAGTAATTCGCTTCACTTCAAGGCGTCCATGAAAAGGATTGCTGAGCGCGGATCGGGCTGTATCGTCTGCCTAAACCAGCGTGGTCTTGCCCCTGATTGGACGCAATGGAACCCTTCATCGCCCCCTACTCTAGTTCGTTCCATGGGTCAGGACCCTCTGGACTACGGAGTTGGCGCTCAAATTCTTCACGGCCTTGGCTTGCGAAGGGTTGTGCTTCTCACGCAGAATCCCATGCGACGCGTTGGAATTGACGGCTACGGCCTTCAAATAGTAAGCAACGAGAGCCTCTACTAGGCCTAATACTCCCAGACCGGCAAGAGTCCATAGAGAAATTTTAACATTGCGCGCAGCCATGCTGCCAACTTACAGACCTAATTTTGTTAAATGGCCTGCAATGAACCCCTAATACTATCGATCGAAAGCAGCTGCGACGACAGCGCTGCGGCAGTCCTTCGGGGTCAGAGGGTATTGTCAAATGTTGTCTACGGACAATCAGTCCACGAGCAGTTCGGCGGAGTAGTCCCAGAACTCGCATCCCGAGCGCACAGCCTCATGGCAGTACCAACCGTACGGGCGGCGATGGAGCAGGCTGGCATTGCCTACAGCGACCTCGATGCCGTCGCAGCCACCGAGGGACCAGGGCTCTTGGGATCCCTCCTGGTCGGCCACGGCATGGCTAAATCCCTGGCCATGTCCCTTGAAATTCCCTTCATTGGCGTCAACCACATTCAGGCTCACGTTCTTGCTCACAGCCTTATTGAACCGGGCGTTCAAGAGAATCCGCTCCAAGGCTTTCCCTTTTTGGCCTTGGTCGTTTCGGGCGGACACACCCAGCTTTTTGACGTTCGATCCGCCTTTGATTTTGTGCTTTTGGGCGGAACCCTTGATGATGCTGTCGGCGAGGCATTCGACAAAACTGCCAAAAACCTGGGCCTTCCCTACCCCGGCGGGCCCGAGGTGGACCGTCTAGCTGAACTAGGCGACCCCAGCACCTTTGTTTTTGCAAAAATGCAGACCGCCGGGCTCAATTTTAGCTACAGCGGACTCAAAACCAGCATTCTCTACAGCCTTCAAAAGGAACTGCGCAGCAATCCCAATACGCTGACGGACCAGCTCAATGATTGGTGCGCGTCGGCTCGGCAAACCCTGATTCAACCCTTGCTCGAACGGCTCGACCGCGCGCTTGGCCCACAGCATCAATTTGTGGTACTCGCAGGCGGAGTCGCTTCCAATTCTTTACTGCGCCGCGAATCAAGAGCTTGGGCAGCAAGCCGAGGAATTCCCATTAGCATTCCGCCCCTGAGCTATGCCACCGACAACGCCGCCATGATTGGATCGGTCGCCTACTATGCCTATAGGTCTGGGCGTTTTAGTTCCCTCCATGAAGCCGCCAGCGCAAGGCTAGAAGTACCTTCGCTGCATGAATAATACCTCAAAACGCAGCTTGGGGCGCACCGAATTGGTGGACCTTCCGCAGCTCCAATGGCTTGGTGCCAACGCAGTCATCGACAGCGGGGCCTACCATTGTGCGATTCACTGCATCAATTTTCACCTAG
>NSIH01000047.1 GCA_002737315.1 Flavobacteriales bacterium | reverse complement strand
CTCGGATGCGGCATGGATTCACGTGGACATCATGGACGGCGTTTTTGTTCCCAACCTTAGTTTTGGACTGCCCGTTACCGAGGCAATCAAGCGCCACGCCAAGAAACCGCTCGACGTTCACCTCATGATCGTGCAGCCCGAGCGCTACATTGAGGCATTCCACAAAGCCGGGGCCGACGTGCTCACGGTACACTATGAGGCGAGTACCCACCTTCACCGCAGCCTCCAAGAGATCAGAGCAGCCGGCATGAAGGCCGGCGTAGCCCTGAATCCACATAGCCCGGTAGACCTTTTGTCAGACCTGCTGGGCGACCTCGACCTGGTCTGCCTTATGAGCGTAAATCCTGGATTTGGCGGCCAGGCATTCATCCCCCAAACCTTCGCCAAGGTGGAGCGACTAAGGCGCATGCTCGACGACGCCGGGTCTAAAGCCCTAATCGAAATTGACGGTGGCGTGAGCCTTCACAATGCTTCGGACCTCAAAAAAGCAGGGGCCGATGTGCTGGTGGCAGGCAATGCCGTGTTCAAGGCGCTTGACCCGGCAGATACCATCCGCCAACTCAATGAGGCATAAAGGAATACTCTTCCTTTCTGCGGCGCTTTTGATCGCCTGCAACCCCCAGCGATGGCTTTCTACCGGCGAGGCTTGGTGGACCCCGACCAGGCGCTGAAGCGCAGCGCCCTTCAAATTGCCATCGGACTGCCCTTTTGACGAAGCCATTTTTGGGGAAAGTTGCCAACAGAGTCGGCAGAAAGGTCATTTTTTTGCTACGTTTGTACTTTGTCACTTATAATTAGTTTTTATGGCATCCGAACGCATCGCTAGCCTTCTCGGCAATCAAGCCGACTACCTTTTGCAGCATGAGTGCACCAAGGTTCGCCGAGGAGACATTCACCTCCCCTCGCCCACCTTTGTAGACGACTACTTCGGGCCCAGCAACCGCAACAATCCTACCCTTCGTGCTCTTTCTACGTTGTATGGTTCTGGTCGCCTAGGCAATTCAGGGTACATGAGTATTTTGCCCGTTGACCAAGGGGTGGAGCACAGTGCAGGCGCAAGCTTTGCCCCCAACCCCATCTACTTTGACCCAGAGAACATTGTCAAGCTTGCCATTGAGTCCGAGTGCAACGCAGTGGCGTCAACCTTTGGGGGCTTGGCCATGCTCAGCCGCAAGTATGCCCACAAGATTCCATTTTTGGTCAAAATCAACCACAACGAGTTTTTATCGATGCCCAACCAATTCGACCAAACCATGTACGGCAGCGTGGAAGATGCATGGAACATGGGTGCAGTAGCGGTCGGAGCCACGGTTTACTTCGGGGCAGAGGAGTCGCGCCGCCAACTTCTTGAGGTAGCCGAAGCCTTTGAGCGCGCCCGAGAACTGGGCATGGCCACCGTGCTGTGGACCTACACCCGCAATACGGGCTTTAAGCAAGACGGCGTAGACTACCACAGCGCTGCCGACCTCACCGGTCAGGCCATTCACCTTGGTGTGACCATACAGGCTGACATTATCAAGCAAAAACTACCCACCAACAACGGCGGCTACAATGCCACCAAGCACGGCAAAACCCACCCTAAGGTTTACACCGACTTGAGCAGCGACCACCCCATCGATTTGACCCGCTACCAGGTTTTAAATTGCTACGCAGGCCGTGTGGGACTCATTAATTCGGGCGGAGAATCCAAGGGTGCCAGCGACCTATCGGAAGCCGTAGCCACTGCCGTCATCAACAAACGCGCTGGCGGACAAGGTCTAATCCTGGGGCGCAAGGCTTTTCAGCGCCCGATGAAGGAAGGCATTGACCTGCTCCGCACCATTCAGGACGTTTATTTGGATTCCTCGATTTCGATCGCCTAACCGCGCAGCGCATGCCCAAATGGTTTCAACGCATAGGGGAGTCGATCACGACTCCGACCGAAGAAAAGAAGGATAGCCCTGACGGACTGTGGCACCTTTGCCCAAAATGCAAGGTTATGGTCGACACGGAGGAACACAAGGCCAAGCTTTGGGTTTGCGGCAACTGCGGGCACCACAATCCCATCGATGCAGCCGAATACTTCAGCTTTCTCTTTGATGGGGGCCAATTCTTGGAACTCGACGCCAATATTGCCTCCGCAGACCCTTTAAATTTTGTGGATACCAAGGCCTATTCCGACCGGCTGAGGGCGACCCGAGCCAAGACCGGCCTCACCGATGCGCTTACCAGCGGCACGGGTGCTCTCGACGGCATCAAGGTGACCATTGCCGCCATGAACTTTAAGTTCATTGGGGGCTCTATGGGCTCTGTGGTGGGTGAGAAAATTGCACGGGCTATTGATCACGCCCGCCTGAACAAGCAGCCCTTTATCATGATCAGCAAATCGGGCGGAGCACGCATGATGGAAGCTGCCTACTCGCTGATGCAGATGGTTAAAACGTCGGCGAAACTCGCCCAACTCGATGAGGCTGGCCTTCCCTATGCCTCGGTGCTGACGGACCCAACTACCGGAGGCGTGACGGCATCCTATGCCATGCTTGGCGACATTCACATTGCTGAACCCGGAGCGCTTATTGGTTTTGCTGGCCCTCGGGTGGTGAAGGAGACCATCGGCAAAGACCTCCCGGAAGGATTCCAGACTGCGGAATTTTTGCTGGAACACGGCTTTGTCGACCAAATTTCTGAGCGTGCAAAATTGAAGTTGACCCTTTCTAGTTGGTTAAGGGCCGTTCTCAATGAGGCCCCTCCCCTGGCCTAGCGTCGGGCACTTCGGTATTTTTAGTATCTTTGCAATCCTCGAACGTCGAGGCATATTACAGCACAACCATCGAAATCGATCAAGGCATGTACCTAAATCCTGAAAAGAAGCGTGAGCTCTTCTCCGTTCACGGCGAATCTGATAAAGATACCGGAAAGCCTGAAGGCCAAATCGCACTATTTACTTATCGTATTAACCATCTTACGGAGCACTTGAAAAAGAACCGTAAGGATTTTAACACTGAGCGTTCTCTCGTTCGCCTGGTGGGCAAGCGCCGTAGCCTTCTGGACTATTTATACAGCACAGAAATTAACCGCTACCGTGCAATCATCGAAAAACTCGGCCTACGTAAGTAAGGTCGTCCTCGTACGATGTCTACGCTAAGGCAATCCCAAAAAGGTTGCCTTTTGCTGTTCCTAAACGAGACCCCATTAATTCGCAATTGAGAAAATGAAAGCTCCCCTACCCGTAATCCAAGAGATTACACTCCCCGATGGTCGTACCATCACCCTAGAAACCGGCCGCATGGCCCGTCAGGCCGACGGTTCGGTCTTAGTCCGCTGCGGCGGCACTGCCCTTTTAGCTACGGTTGTAGCAGCTCCCGAAGCACGCGAAGGCGTGGACTTCATGCCCCTAACGGTGGAGTACAAAGAGAAGTTTGCATCTGCCGGACGGGTTCCGGGCGGATTCCTAAAGCGCGAAGGCCGCCCAAGCGACCGCGAGATTCTCGTGGCACGTCTGGTGGACCGCGTGCTTCGCCCCCTCTTTCCGGAGGACTACCACGCAGAGACCCAAGTAATCATCACCCTGCTGTCTTTTGACCCCGAGGTTGCTGCCGACAGTCTTGCCGGTCTTGCTGCATCTGCCGCTTTGGCGGTGAGTGATGTGCCCTTCAAGGGACCCATCTCTGAGGTGCGTGTAGCCCGTGTGAACGGTGAATTTGTAATTAACCCAAGCCCAGCGCAGCTCGAGGAAGCAGACATCGAAATGATGATCGGAGCCTCCAGCGACAGCGTAGTAATGGTCGAAGGTGAAATGAATGAGGTTTCTGAAGGCGAAATGCTCGAAGCGATTCGCGTTGCCCACGATGCCATCAAGGTTCAATGCGCCGCTCAGGTTGCTCTTGCTGCCCACGTAGAAGGAGCAAATCCCAAGCGTATCTACAACCACGAGAGCCACAATCCCGAGCTTAAGAAGCGCGTCCACGACGCCACGTACGCCGGAGCCTTTGAAGTAGCCGGCCGAGCATTGACCAACAAAGCCGAGCGCAGTGCTGCATTCAAGGCGGTCTTTACCGAGTTCATGGCCACCATGACCGAAGAAGAGAAGACCCAGCATGCTTCACTAGCCAAGGTTTACTACCACGATGTTGAGTACCAAGCAATGCGGAATCAAATTCTTGAGAACGGTAAGCGCCTCGACGGACGATCCACTACCGAAATCCGCCCTATTTGGTGCGAAACCGACGTGCTTCCTGGTCCGCACGGATGTGCCCTGTTCACCCGCGGCGAAACGCAATCGTTTACTACCGTTACCCTTGGCACCGCCTTGGACAGCAACCGCATTGATGCTGCCACCTTTATGGGCGACGAGCGCTTTTACCTGCACTACAACTTCCCTCCTTTTTCTACGGGAGAGGCGCGCATGCTCCGAGGAACCAGCCGCCGCGAAATCGGCCATGGCAACCTGGCCCAGCGAGCGCTTAAGAAGATGATTCCGGCGGAGAATGCCTACACGATTCGCATCGTTTCGGATATTCTAGAATCCAACGGTTCCAGTTCTATGGCCACGGTTTGTGCGGGAACGCTTGCACTGATGGACGCCGGTATTCCCATTACGCGCCCGGTTAGCGGAATCGCGATGGGCTTGATTACCAACCCTGAGACCGGCAAGTTTGCCGTACTGAGCGACATTCTTGGCGACGAGGACCACTTGGGAGATATGGACTTTAAGGTTACCGGTACGGCCAATGGCATCACCGCATGCCAAATGGACATTAAGATTCAAGGTTTGAGTTTCGAGATCATGGAGCAAGCGCTTAACCAAGCCCGCGACGGACGTGCCCACATTCTAGCCAAGATGCTAGAGGCCGTGCCTGCAGTGCGTGTTGAGTTGAAGGCTCACGCTCCTAAAATGGTTCGTCTTGAGATTCCAAAGAACTTTATTGGAGGTGTCATCGGACCCGGCGGTAAAGTCATTCAAGGCATTCAAGCAGAAACGGGAACAACCATCACCATTGAAGAAGTGGGAGACTGTGGTCGCGTAGAAATTAGCGGCATTGACCCTGACGGAATGAGGCGCGCTGAAGAAATTGTGCGCGGAATTTGCTTCATCCCCGAGATTGACAAAATCTACGAAGGAGTAGTTCGCGGCGTTCAAACGTTTGGAGTATTCGTAGAAATTGGTCGCAATACCGAGGGTCTGCTGCACGTTTCAGAAATGGATTGGAAGCGCATTGAGAATCCGTCGGACCTCTACCAAGAGGGAGACCGTGTTCAAGTAAAACTGCTTAGCGTGGACGATAAGGGCAAGCTTCGCTTGTCTCGTAAGGCATTGCTTGAGAAGCCTGAAGGCTATGTGGAGCGCGAAGAGCGTCCGCGCGAAGACCGAGGACCCCGCGAGCCGAGAGGCGACCGTGGCGACCGTGGCGACCGTGGCGGACGCGACGGATACCGTGACCGCGGACCTCGCAGCGAGCGCCCTGCTCGTGAAGAGCGTTCTGAAGGTGGTGAAAACGAAAGTTCCCTATCTGAAGGTGGCGAAAACCGTGAGGATCGTGGCCGAAGCGAACGCAGCCGTCCCCGAGGCGAAGACCGTCCAGCACGCGAAGACCGTCCAGCACGCGAAGACCGTCCAGCACGCGAAGACCGTCCAGCACGCGAAGACCGTCCAGCACGCGCAGACCGTCCAGCACGCGAAGACCGCCCAGCACGCGAAGACCGCCCAGCTAGGGACGATCGCCCGCGAGCCGAAGGAAATCGTGGAGGAGGAAACCGTGGCGGTAGCCGCCCCGGAGGTGCAAACCGTGTGAAGCGCAACGACTCGCCCAAGGAACCAGAACGCAAGGGCTTTTTTAGCTCGCTTTTTGGCAGCCGCAATAAATAATTAAGTCAATTATTCGTTTAATTTTAGCGTTCTAAGAATCCGCCCATGCGTCAGTTAAAGATCACCAAGCAGGTCACCAACCGCGAAACCGCTTCGCTGGATAAATACCTGCAAGAGATTGGTAAGGTTGAGCTCATTACCGCCGACGAGGAGGTGGAGCTTGCCCAGCGAATCAAAGCAGGTGACCAGCGCGCGCTCGAGAAGTTGACCAAGGCCAACCTTAGGTTTGTTGTTTCGGTCTCGAAGCAGTATCAGAATCAAGGCCTTACGCTTCCTGACTTAATTAATGAGGGCAACCTCGGCTTGATTAAGGCGGCCCAAAGGTTTGACGAAACGCGCGGATTTAAGTTTATCTCCTATGCGGTTTGGTGGATTCGCCAATCGATTCTTCAGGCCTTGGCCGAGCAGAGTCGTATTGTGCGGCTTCCGCTGAACAAGATCGGATCCATAAACAAGATCAACAAGGCCTATGCCTCGCTCGAGCAGCAGCACGAGCGTCCGCCTAGTGCCGAAGAAATTGCCACACGACTCGAAATGAGTGAAATGGATGTGAAGGAGTCCTTGCGCAACAGCGGAAGGCACGTGTCCATGGATGCTCCGCTTGTCGAAGGCGAGGACAGCAACCTCTACGACGTTTTGAATTCGCACGACAGTCCGAATCCTGACGACGACTTGATGGTAGACTCCCTCCGCACCGAGATTGAGCGATCGCTGTCTACCCTGACGCCTCGCGAAGGCGACGTAATTCGACTTTACTTCGGACTCAACGGGCAGCACCCTTTGACGCTCGAGGAGATTGGCGAAAAGTTTGACCTCACGCGCGAGCGCGTTCGACAGATCAAGGAGAAGGCAATTCGGCGTCTTAAGCACGCTACGCGCAGCAAGATTCTTAAGACCTACTTGGGTTAAGACGTAGGCTGTACCTTAGTGGGCATGAATGCTGCCTCACTGAAATTACTAACCGCAATAGCCTTGGCTGCTGCGGTTTTTTCATGTTCACCCGCCCAGAAAGCCCTTCGCCGCAGCGCGCGTCTTGAGGAGTCCGGACTGTCTTATGAGGCAACCGTCTCTGCAATTCAGGCTTTAGAATCCAAAAGAAGCAGTGTCAACGCCGCCGCCGAGGTCAAGCGCCTGGGCAATCGCGAGGTGGCCCTTCAGGTGGCGGAATTTCGCAAACTGAATTCAGCGGGCGAAACCGTAGGGGCCCTGGATGCCTACGTGCGGGCCAGGGACCTTGAGGACCGTGCCAACCGAGCCGGGGTGCTATTGACCGGAACAGCCGAAGCCGCCAGCGAATACGCAAGCGCCCGCGCCGGCCACGTAGCCAAGCTGCGCCGCGAAGGAGCCTCCGCCCTCGCAGCCCAGGACTACGACGGAGCCGAACGCTTGCTCACGCAGGCCCTGAAGTACGACCCCGACAACGAGGTACTCCGCGGAGAATGGCGCGAAGCCGTGGCGACCCCCATGTACCAAGAAGGCATTCGACGCCTTCAAAACCGCATGTGGCGCGGGGCCCACGAGCAGTTCTCGGCCATGGAGGCCAAGATTGGGATTCCCTACCGAGACAGCCGCGCCCTCATGGATTCGGCCGTGGCAGCGGGCCGCGTGACGGTCGGGCTTCGCGACGTCATTGCCCCTACCCGCCAGGAGATGAACCTCGCCGTGGGCCTCAGGGGGGAGCTGTTCAGCCAGGTGCGCGCGCTCAACGATCCATTTATTGAGTGGGTCGACTGGTCGGAGCAAGCGCGGTTTGCCGCAACCGTGCAGCCAGACTATGTGATCGAGCTCGAGATGACCGACTGGACTGAGGTTCCGGGTACCATGACGCGCTACGAGCGCCAGGGCTACCGTCGCGAAACCTACGACGTGAAGCAGCCCGACGGCAGTACCAAGAAGGAGGAGCGCTTCATCAAGGTGCTCTACTACGACGTCGACTACCGGGTCTTTGTGCGCGGAGCACTGAATGCCAAGCTGATGCAAGGCAACCGCATTTTGAGCCAGCGCGAGGTCTCGGAGCAGATGGAGCGCATCATTGCCAGCTCGGAATACAGCGGCGACGCCAGCAACCTCTACCCCGGGCAGTGGTCCAGCATTCAAGAAGACAAGCCCGGTGACCGCGTGAACCGCGGCTCAAAATCCAGCCTTGACGGTCGCTTTCGCACGCGATTTGACCCCACGGTGGTTCCGACCATGCGCGACCAGGTTCGGTCGGCCCTGGCCGCCAAGGCGGCCCGCGAACTGCGCGGAGCCATTGCAGACCCGAGCTTCATGCCCTAGCTAGTTACTAGCTGCTAGTTGCTAGTAGCTGGCTTCTAGCCGGAGCGCAACGAGACCCACTATAGATGTACCTTTGCGGACTGCGCACGCAGGCTTTGGGGCTGACCGGTTTTGACAGCAGGCCGAGGCGGTGTGTAAGCATGCCGAGCTATCCTGATGTCGCTCGTTAAAAGATGCAGGGAACAACAACAGGCGAGTACAACTACGCTCTTGCCGCTTAATTTTCTTATTGAAGATTAGGCTTGTTTCGCGCCAGGCGTGAAAGCAGGACATCCCTCGAAATCCCGGTCCCACGGAGTTCGATTAAGGGGTGCCGAAAATGAGGGAACCGGAAGCCACCGGCCACTGAGGGCTTCTTAAATTTTAGTGGCTAAGCTTAGGGTAGGGTGTGGATCCCCGGCCTTCGGTCGAAAAGTAATGACCCACTAAGCATGTAGAAAGCACATGGTTTCCTTGTTTGGACGTGGGTTCAAATCCCACCAGCTCCACAGGTTGATTTCAGTGACCAAAGAAAGCGCCCCTCGGGGCGCTTTTTTTATTCAGGTCCAGTGTAAAGAGACGCCCCTGAAACGGTTATGGCTTCTTCACGCGCACGTCGGTGGTAGCAACCGCCCTAATGCTGCCGTTCTGGTAGATCGGAACCGAGCGCGTCTTCATCCAGATATCGCCGCCGCCTTCGTCAAAATAGGGCTCTGTCCATACGGACGTTGCCTGGTCAATGGGAGCCCGAAGCCATAACTGGCTGTTGATTTGGTAGGCGGAATCCATTAAACCGCTGCTGTAAACCAAATCCACTCCATTAGGACGGTAGACGTAGGGGCTGCTAACCACCAGGCCGTTGGTGTCCAGCAGGGCAACCGTGGCGCCATAGAAGACACTGGGGTGGGAACCCAGGTAGGTCGCGATACGGACTTTGAGCTCCGAGGTGTCGGCCGGGAGGCTAGCCTCAAGTTCCGAGGCAAAAACCGCGAGCTCCTGAGCTACGAAAGCTTGGTCGTCGGCGTCCGCAGCAGGGACTTTTTGGCAAGCAGTTACTGCAAGAGCAAGAGCGGCCGGAATAAGGAAGCGAATGTTCATAATGGTTGTTTTTATAAAGATAGGAGATTGAATCATGATTGCTCTCGATCGAAGGACGATGCCCAATGGGATAGGGCATAAAAAAACCGGCCCCTCGCGGGGCCGGCTCCGTTTAAAAACGATTGAAACGCTTAGCGTACCACCTGCAAGGGCAAGGTTTGGACGCTACCCTCGGCCTCAACCTGCACGAAGTACAGGCCACTGGACCACTGCGCAAGACTCAGCACCAATTCTGTTCCGCCCTCGGCAGAGCCGCTAGCAAGCGACTTCCCCATAGCATTGATCAGGCGGTAGCTGCAAGCACCAGCCACCTTACTCAAATCAACACGAACCAAGTCGCTGGCGGGGTTGGGGAACAAGCGAACCGAACGAAGTCCGTCTTCGCCCATGCCGATACCGCTGGCGGTCAAATCAACCGACTGGTAAATCTCCTTGGTAGCCATGTCTTGAATCCAGACCATAACACCAAGGTCGGTGAAGTCCTCTACCGTGTGGGCCGTCGCGTGGTCCACCGGAGCCGAAGCATTAATCGGCAGCGTGTAGGAGCCATTAAAGGTGTAGGACAGGTTGGCCGTCTGCATCACCCCGTCGGTCAGATTGCTAAGCGCTGTTCCAGTTTGGTCTGGAACCATCTTCTTCATCACCCTATAGAAGACGGTCTCACCGTTGGACTTGGCATTCTGAGTAGTGGACTTCTCATAAATTGCTACCTGAAGAGAAAGCGCCTTGTTGGTGCTCACAAGCGGCGTAGTGTTGATGACCATGTCTACCTTCTTGGTGGCAGCGTCAACCGTGAAGTAGCCCGCTAGGTTCATGAATGACGGAACCCCCTTGTACTGGTTGAGGATGGGCTGGGTGATTTGACCCGCGTGACCGTTCCAACCGCCATCAATTTGGGCTTTGGGAACCGAATTTACCCCATAAAGGGTGCGCTTAGCGGCCGCCTCTAAAGTGTAGTAGGGATCCCCGGTGCCGGGCCAGCTCATTTGGTACTTGAGGTAATTAATGTCGCCAGCAGTTTGCTGGTCCATTAGGTTCTTAAAGGTCGTATTGGCTGGAGCACAGGGGGGGCAGGTTGAAGAACTGAATACCTCAATCAAGGGACGTCGAAGGGCAATGCTGTTGACCACCACGACCTCCTTGGTCACGGTGTCGTTACTCGGGTCGCTGTCGGCCTGACCGTTGGGGTTAGAAGTCCAGAAGTCAACGCTGTATGTGCCTACGGCGGAGGGCGTCCAAGCCTGGGGATGCGTTAGGGTCGTAGTAGTTGCTGGAGCAACGTTTAACGCAGAAAGCGTTCCACTAACCGCTGCTCCGCCGTTGATGCGGTAGTTCAGAGTCGCACTAGTGATGGCGTTGCTTCCGCCGTTGAGGAACATGGCCGTCATCACAAAGGGAGCCTGGCTAAGGACCAAGAAATCGTCGACCGTAACCTCGTTGCCTATGAAGTTATTGGCAAGCTGTACTCCGGGGATGAACTCATAGAACTTGTTGTCGGCCGCCGTGGCATCGGTACCCGCCTGAATGGGCACACTGGGCGAACCGGCCACCGTATAAGCCGTACTGCTGTTGACCTGAATTCCAATGGAAAGAGTGGCGCCCGTGCAGGAATTGCGCTGGTCTACTACATAAATTTTGTTGGAAGTTTCTTCAAGAACCATAGACCAGTAGGTCCAGCAGGTGCTGCCCACCTGACCGTAGGACGAGAACATCACCCACTGCTGGCGATTTGGAGCGGTTCCAAACGTCTTGGTCACAATAATATCGTTGGTTCCGACCGAAGCAAGGCCCCAGATGCA
>NSIH01000046.1 GCA_002737315.1 Flavobacteriales bacterium | reverse complement strand
GCCCGGGAGGTTCACCGGCTGCAGGGCGAGGCTCTGGCGGAAGCGCTGCTCGCCCGTGAGCGTGAGCGCCAAGCGCACCCACTCGGTCGGGCTGAGCGTGACGCCGTGCTGGTAAGCGCAAAGAGAGCGGAGGGTTTCTTCGAGAGCGTCGGCGACTTCCTTAGAGAACTCCAAGCTGAGCGGATCGCCGGACTTCGGCGGATCGATCGAAAGCACGAGCAACTGCGCGGCGAGTTCCCGCGGCGGCAGGGCGTCGAGCTCGGCGATCTTCTGCAGGATGGCCTGCAGCGGCAGGCGAAGGCCTTCGACCTGCTTCCACTGGAAGCGACCACGTCGATCGCTCTCCGGCGGCTGCGGGAGATTCAGGGCGAAGCCGAGCGTGCGGCTGAGGTCCTGTGGGGGCTTCAGCTGGCTGAGCGCATCGAGCAGCGTGTTGAGCGGGTGGAACGGGATACGGCCGCCGGTCAGCCGTTCGGCGAGGGGAGGGTGGAGCAGGGCGCGACGCAGCGTCGCGAAGGTCGGCGTGTCCAGGACGTCGAGCAAGGCGCGCAGGCGATGGTGGAGGACGTGACCTGCATGGGTTTCGCCCAGAGGGTTGACCGCTTCGGCGCCGAGGCTGCGCAGCTTGTCGGCGATCAGCTCCGGGTAGGTCTCACGCTCGCAGGGGGCGACCGCGAAGGCGCCGTGGTCGGGCTTCGTATGGCCGAGGAGTTCGGCAAGACGTTCCGTTGCGTGGGTCGGGTCGGTCGCCAGGTGGACTGCGTCCTTGAAATTCGGCCAGGGCGTCTGGCGATTGGCCCAGCGGACGGGGTCGGGTCGACCCCAGGCATCGAACAGCGACGCATCGGCCTCATCGGCGCCGATGATCACGTGGATGTTCAGGCGGTCCTTGCGACGTTCCAGTGCCTCGATCAGCAAGGGCTGCGGCTCCAGCAGGCCTACTAGCCAGACGTCCGTGACGCCTTCCGGCATCCCATCGCCCTTGGCCAATTCCGTGCGTACCTGGTTGTGGTCACGCTGGCCCAGGCGCTTCAGTGCGTTCAGGTAAGCCAGCTCGAGACGATGGAGGTTGTTCCAGCGTTCCGGGTTGGTCTCCACCACTGCGGCCACCGCCGCGAAGTCATGGCCATCCCGGGAAGCGCCCAGCTGGTCGCGCAGTTGCATCAACTGCTCTGCGAACTTCTTCGCCTCTTCGAACGTGAAGTCCGGCGTCGACTCCACCGGGAACAGCGCCGGGAAATCCGTCCTCGAGAAATGCGGACTCGTCAAAACCTCCACCCACGCAAGCAGGCAGGTCTCCTTCGCCGCCACCGGCCCTCTTTTTTTGTCCTGGGCCTCCGAGCCTCCGAGCCTCTGAGCCTCTTCGGCACGATCCCCCCAATTTAGGAATTTGTCCGGGGTTTGAAACTCCGGGAGGAGAAGTCCGTTGGCGTGTTTCGCTAACTCCTCCTGGATGAGCCGACTCGCAAAACTCGACGGCACGATCACCCTATGGCTCCCCAAGTCGATCGGCATGCCTTTCTGGGCCTCCGGGCCTCTGAGCCTCCGAGCCTCTTCGACAAGGGCATGGGCAACTCCCTCAGCCAGAGGCTTGGACCAACCGACGTAAATGGACGGGCAGAGGGGCATTAATTCGACCCCTTGCTTATGCCTAGCCGACGGGTTTCTGCAACCCCCTTGGAGCTGGCTGATAAAATAACATTCGGCCCTCCTGGCGGCCTGAATTAGTCTTCCGAGTCGCGAAGTTCGTTTACTTCCCAGTTGCGCAAACGGGCGTAGGAGGACTGGCTCTTCGGCGTGAGTGTCAATGCCTTGGACAGGTAGTCTCTGATCGCCGTAAGGGCCTTCGAGCGGACTTCATGATTGCCCGGGCTTATGGCGAGGGCTCCGACGCCCGGGATGAGCTCGCGGTATTTTTCGAAAGATTGGTTGAGGCCGCCATCCGCGGCCTGTCCACCTGGGAATAGGATCACCGAAGCAGCGGTTCCGCGGATAGCTTCATTGTAAGTATGCATTTTGTACACGTCTTCTGGCTTGGCGTCGTCATCGGCGGCTGCGGCATCTTGGCGGTCGAAGTCACCGGCCAAGTTGAGGTCAAGGTTGGCGATACGGAACTTCGCGTCAAAGTGGATGTAGGTAATCGCTCCGACCTTTTCCGCCGAACTTCGACATTGCTCAAAGCTAGACCCGTAGATGAGGGGGAAGGTTTCGACCGTATAATCAGGCCTCAGGGTTAGCGAGTAACTCGTGTACCCTGGGCCGGGCTTGAAGGTTCGGTTGTAGTAAAGGGCGACGAAGCGTGCAGCTTCGCCTTTACCGATTCGCAGCGTAAGCCTAGGCGCATCGCTCTTGGACAGGGTGATGGAGGCGGAGCCTTCTGGGTTTAGCTCTTTGACGTATCTACGATCTAAATATGAAGCCCCGGCCGTACCTTCGAGTGCGTCTGCCAGGAAGAAGAATAGCCAGTACTCGTATAGGTCGGGTACTTGTCTATTCTCGGCCGTCGGGGAGATGGCGCCATCGTTGTTGATGTCTTTGATCGAAAGCGTCTTGTTCGCAATGACCCAGCTCCGAAGGTAATGTCGGTAGCCCTCCCGCTTCTGCAGTACTTGATTTTCGAGGGGGATTCTCCCTATGCGTCCTGAGGTCTTTATGACTTCGAGTCGCGATTGCTGCGCGTACTCTGCGTGAAGTTCCGAGGCTAGTTTTGTTAGCCGCGGTCCGAAGTCGGGATCATTCATGATGACGCGGCATGCCTCGGCGAATTGACCGATGGCATGCTTGATGAATCGATTGGGCGCGGTGTCGGTGGTGTCCCGGCGCTTTCTTTCCAATGCCACGACTGGCACAGGCCTTCCAGAGCTGTCCACTCCCCATCTGATACGGCCAATTGGGTCACCCATGGCGTGCAGGCCGGTTGCCATACCAGCTGGCAGCCATCGGTCATCGGACTCTAATTGGGAGTGTGGGCGCGCCTTAATCATGCCCATGGCTGCCTTCAGATCGTCGATGGGCAGTGAAGCCTGTAGGAGTAAGAATGTTTCGAGAGGTCTCTTCTGTTCGCCTTCGGTTTCGATGAGCTTTCCTTGCGTGGGTGCCTCGGGGTCGAAAAGCAGGGATACGGACTGATCCGTGAGGTCGCGCAGTAGGGCGAGATATTGTTCCTCGTAGGAAAGCTTGGCGGATATCACCTCGAAGCGTAGTTGTGGGCCATTGATTATGCCAATCCATCCCGAGCCTAGGAAGTTTCCGAAGTTAAACACTCCCTTGGCTTGTCGCGCGTCAGTTTCCCAGCGTGTGCTTATCCGCTTGGTGTTGCAAAGTGATGAGGTGACAGTCGGTAGCTTGTCTTCTGCGATCACGGTTGGACCTCTCTTGGACGTGCCAAAGATTTCCCAATGGTAGTCGGTATTCTCTAGCAGGCGAAGCCGGCAGATGAAGTCAGCTTTGCTCGCGCCGGCATAGAGTATTCTTCCTTCGATTATGCTTGGTCCGAAGAGCAGGCCTTCCTTGGAGTCGCAGGCGAGTAGGGCAGGGCGCGACTCCCTTTTTGCTTCTGAGAACAACTTATCGAGCTCGTCCGATTTGCCTGCCTGTTTTGTGCCGACATAAATCCAAAAGTCTTGGCTGATTTGAGCCAGGACGTATTCGGAATTAATCGGAGATTCGATCACTGGATGAAGCTGACGAACTGGTCTGCCTTGAGCTGTCGGCTCATCGATTCTAGCTTCTCCTTGCAGAGCTCAAGGTCATGCTTATCGGAAACCTTTATGAGTTCTTCCAGTACCTTGCTGAGAGTTCCGGAAGCGCCATTGAGCTTAGGAAGGGCCTTCTGTAGGATGGCCAAATCGATGAGGTTCGTGGTCTCTTGCGGTGCGATAATCTCTGCTTTTGCTAAGACTTGTGCGCTGGCGATGAAGTTGAGGCATTCACGGGCAGTCCTATGCGCGAAGACGAAGCGGGTTCCCTCTAGCGCCGCGTGAAGGTCTTCCAAGACCTCGGTCAGTAGCTCGTGGTCTTTCTCTGGCAGGGCTTTCTCGGTGAGGTGAGATACCCGCATGAATTCGGCAACCTGCTCTGGGCGTAGGGCCTGGAGCTCGCTTGGTACGGCGCCTTCTAAGCCGTTTGCGATCTCGTCCCAGGTGACCTTGAACTCGATGACATGCGCGCGATCGAGGACCTTTGGGCTGAACATATAGGTCGTTTCGTCGATATTGACGGTTCCGATGACGAAAAGGTTATTAGGGTATGCGATTTTGCCTGGGACCGTAATGCCATCTTCGGTGTTAAGGGCAACGTTCGAGTCGTGTAACTTGAGAGGCTCCTTTGATTCCATCGAACTCAGGAAGTCGGCGAAGTAGCGTTCAACGTGCGAAAGATTCATCTCGTCCAGGATCAGGAAGTATGCGTGCCCAGGATTATCTACGGCCTTGAGGATGATTCGCAGGGAGGGGGGCGCGACATAGGTCTTTCCTCCTTCAGCCATGAGGTTGCGGAAGCCTAGCAGTGGGCGGTTGTCAGTCCAATCTGCACCAACGGAGACAACCTCGACGTTATCCGTGCCTGCTATAGATGCTGCAGCGAGCTTGGCCGATCGTGTTTTACCGGTTCCGGTACCACCCGCTAAGATGATGAAAGGCTTGGCGCTGCAAGCTGAGGTCAGTCTATGATTTAGGCTCACGTTTTGGTTTCTCGGGGTATTTTTGTTATCATTGGTTAAAATGTTATCAGCGCTTTCTGCTATTTGTTGGTACTTGCCTAATAGCGAAGTGAGGTCCGTTAGGAATTCTTCAGGATTTATTTCCTTAAGATCATACTTCTTGGCTGTAATTGTGCCTTTTTCGTAGCCACGTGGTGTGGACAGTTTGCTTTTGAGGTCGATCGACTGCCCGAATCCCAGCGAGCTTAGATCGTCCAGGCTTTCTTTGATCTTTGCTCTGATGCGATTGGCGGTTCCTGCGTTATTGGTCATCATTCCATTGGATATGCAGTACGCCAGGTAAAGGCTTTCCATATCGGCAGAAAAGAGGTAAACCGGGTAGTGGCCGTCACTTGCTTTGTCGGTGATCCTGTCATCAAAAATGCATATCCACGGAACGTCAGCAAATGTTCCCATTCCGATGGCCGACTTGACGCTTATTTGAACATAGCCTGACCCTTTTAAGAGCTCTTCAAGCTTTTTGCCTATCGATTTCAGTTTCTCGTGTTGTTCGCTAAATCGAGACATTGATGCTTTCGCAGCTAGATAGCCATTTGCGAAAGCACTGACGC
This sequence comes from Flavobacteriales bacterium, assembly GCA_002737315.1. Classification (GTDB taxonomy): domain Bacteria; phylum Bacteroidota; class Bacteroidia; order Flavobacteriales; family Schleiferiaceae; genus TMED14. Next base: position 6,165 of record NSIH01000046.1, on the reverse strand, counting down.
TGGAAGTAAGGCGAAGCGCTTCATCGGAGTTTTTTCTTACAATCTTAAAGCCCAGTTTTCTTAATGTAAGAAAGCAGGGGGTTCCTTCTCCTCCAGAGAAGTCGTCGCTGCTAGGCATGACTCCGTTGGCATTTTTGTGAGCCATTGCGAGGACTGCCTTGGGCGCAAATGGCGTGCCGTTATGGATTAGGTCGTAGCCTGTTGATGGACCGAAGCCAGTTGGCATGCCCTCTATAGTAAGTTGTCCGATAGCCTTCTCGACGTGATCTCTAGTGATGCTGCTTAAGTTCATTGGGGTTGGCGTATTAGTGTGCTAACTTTTTTAAATTTACCGCAATTCGTTCGTTTGGCGGTATTGATAGTGTTTATGCAGGATATGGCTCAGCGGTCCATGGTGTAATTTGTGCAAGCTTTGGTTTAGTTAGCCCCCCCGGTGCTTTATCACCCGATATTTCTTTGTTATGTAGTTGGAGCGACTAGCCTTCTATGATGGCCTGCCTGCTTTATGCCCAGGTGTGAAGCTTTGTGTAGCCTCTACGTAACCTTCGCCTTATCTGGTTGGTCAGCTTTCACGCTTCGGTGGATCAGTGTCTAGGCCCGCTAATGCTTAGTGCTTTCCCGACGGGTGTGCTCTCTGTCTAGTCTCTTTGCAGACGGAAACTGATCTGATAGCGGTAGAAGGAGACGCTGGGGGCCATGGATAGGGCGCGTTGTAGCCTAGTGTCGTGATCTCTGGCGATGATGACTCCGAGGACGGTTTGGTCAGCTTCGGCTAACTCTTCTTTGACATAACCCATGTATCGTAGGACCTGGCCGACGACGGCGTCGGCTGCGCGTCCTTTCTTGAGTTCGACGACGAGTAGCCGGCGTTTGTCCTTGCTGATGGCCAGAATGTCCAGGGGGCCGGTATCGGTCTGGAGCTGTTGCCCGACAAGTCCGTCACCCCCGTCATAGATGTCGTACTCCTGTCCTAGCTCAGTGCTCTTCCAGTTGCTCACGAGGAACTCTTCAAGGTGCTTCTCCAGGGCGAAGCTGCTTTCCGTCGAGGATTGATCGGGCTCAGGTAGCGAAGTGGGGGTGGCGGGACCGGCGACAATGAGCCTTTCGATCTCTTCCGCATATGCCGTAATGGCGTTGGGGCCGACTACCGTGAGCGGTACGCTGGCGGAGCCAAGGAGGCCCTCGCTCATGGTCTGGCGAGGTATGACGACATCTAACCAATGGACAGGTCGGCGGTGGGGCAGGGGCTCACCAGCGACATAGGCATAATCTCCGATGACCTCACCGGCGCGGTACGACCCTTCGCCGTCAGGGGCTAGTACGACATCGCCAGTCTGCATGCCCTTGCCGATAGTCCAAAGAGCGCCACAGGCTAGACCGGCGGCAATCTTTGACTTGTCCGGGCGATTGGCCGCATAGACCGGCGCAATTTTACGACCGAACTCCTTCCAGTCCAGGGCGAGGCTATTGCTGAGGTCTTGCGCGACCCCGAAATCCGCCCCGACGAAGCCACCCTTCAGGCATAGCTCCGCATGGGTGCTCTTCCGTCCTAGCATCACTCTATAGTAACTTTTCATGTGGGGTGCTCATTCACTAACCTACTAGAAAAAGGACGACAAGGCTCTTCAAGGGGCTGAAGGCAGGGGGCAGGCTGTTGATGGTCGGGTACTAATACTAATAAAGTTCAATTTTGTATCAGGAAGATATAGTCACGGCATAACCCCTTTCGGAACCACATTTTGGTGTGTTGACCAAAAGTTATCTAGAACCTAATAGACTGAGATGTCGTCATTTCCAGTTCGTAGGGGTAATGCACACCTTGGTCTGTTTACTCAAGCTGAGGTAAATGCTCTGCTTGCCGGCGGGAAATTACTAGCAACCGACGAAGCCATGGTGTCCCATGGGAAGTGGGTGTCGGTTTCGGCCCCTGAGTTTCGATTAGTGTCTTCAGCGGCAGCGCCAAATAAGGTGCCACTGCCGGCTGTCGCAAGCGCCCCAAGTGTTTCTTCTGCACCTGCTGCCCCTATGGCTACTGTTAAGTCTACGCCAGGTCTGCTAAGGATACTTTTGGCGTGCACGGTGGCGTGCGCTATCCTGTCCGTCGTACTGGATCAGTCTCTTGAGCATGTGCTTCCATCACAGCTTCGAGAATGGCGCGAGTTGGACCAGGGATTCTTCGAATCATGGCTGTTTGTGATCCCTTGCCTCATTTCGCTGGTCTGCTGGTTCGTTGGCGTGGGTGGCGCATGGTTCTGTAAAAAGTGGGGTGCGAACATCATGCTATGCTCAACTTTAGTGATAACGGTTCTGAACGCCCTGACCCCAAGCGTTACCCCTGGGGCGGCTGGATTCTTTGCTGACACGGGATTGTTGCTTGAGGGGGCAGCCCTCGGGCTCATGTTTTTTGGTGACGTTCTCGAATAGGCCCATTTCTTATTAAAGTCCTATATGTAATGATTTGACCCTGAGGTTGGGTTTTGTTGTGTTAGGTTTCCCCATGAGTAATTCAAATCCCTTCCAGGCCGAGGCTGTCCAAAACTATGCTCAGAAGTGCTGCGTAGCCCTAGTGCTCGACACATCTGGTTCAATGGATGGACAAGGCATTTCTCAGCTGAACCAAGGCATCCAAGCCTTTTTTGACGAGATCCGTAACGACACTGCTAATCTCGGGCAGAAGCTGGAAATTGGTGTCATTACTTTTGACACTACTGTTGAGCGTATCTGCGAGCCCAAGCTCGCTGAGTTTATTGATCTTCCGGCATTGGCTGCTCAAGGTAGCACGCGAATGGTCGATGGTGTCCGTGAGGGTATCAATATGGTTCGACAGCGTAAGGACTGGTATAAGTCTACCGGCCAGCGCTACTATCGCCCCTGGATTATCATGATCACTGACGGAGCACCTGATGATGACCAGAAGGGCCATCTCATGGCTTTGGCTTCTGAGATTCAGCAGGGAATGGAGAAGAAGGAATTCTGTTTTATGGCAATTGGCGTCGACGGCGCCGAGGTCAGCGTACTCCAAACTATCTCGAACAGCGAGATTCCTCCACGTATGATTTCCGGACTAAAGTTTGCCGCTTTCTTCAAGTGGCTTTCATCGACGATCGCTGATGTTGCCAAGGGGCAGAGCGTGTCTGACGCAGTTAACGGAAATGCTTGGGACGGCGGCTTTACCGTTTAACAATGGATCGCATCCTGGATTACGTTCTGTGGGCTATTGGCCCTCTAACGGCCATTGTCGTTTGGTGGGTTTGGCGTGATGATGAGCCAGTCAGCGAAAATAGCATGAACTCTAATTCAGACCCGAAATTGTTAGCCGAAATTCAAAGGCTGAAAACCGAATTAGCGGCCATAAGGCAGCAGGTTGGGAATACTGCCAGTCAGAAGACTGCTCAATCCACCCCTAGCACCAAGCCGGTGCTAGATGTGAGTACTGTACCTGACTTCCCGAAGATCGAGCCTTCTGTTGTTGCGCCGCAGGATTCGGCCCTCGGCTGGGCTCACCTTAAGGCTTCCGTTAAGGGCTATAACAAGTCGGAGTTACAAGACGCTCACGGATTTCATACCAGCGGGGCGACGGTGCTGCTAGTGGTGTGTGACGGTGCCGGTAGCAAGAAGCACAGCAAGGCTGGAGCCGACCATTGTGCAGCAGCTTTGGTCTCTGAATTCTCAAAGAGATTGTCAGGCGGGGTGCGGCTTTCAGCGCAAAACTGGAAGACAGAAGCGCATGAAGCCTTCCTTGATGTTGCTAAGTCGCTTGAAGTTCTCTCCCAGACTCACGCGCTTCAGCTCGTTGACTACGGTTGTACTGGCATAGTGGTTTTGGCTACAGAAGACTTTGTTGGATGTGCTCATGTCGGAGACGGTCGCGCTGGCTTTCTCGACGACAAGAGCTGTTGGCAGAGTATACTGGTTCCTTACAAGGGAGCGGAGGCTAATGCCACCGTGTTCATGTCCATGCTGAACCCGGGTAATGCTGAGCAGTTCATTAGGACGACATGCCATCAGGTTAGGACTCGCTCCGTCATGGCACTGTCTGACGGCCCTGAGGGAGTCTGTTGGCATATGTCTACTAAAGATCGTACGGGGACCAAGATTGAGGATCCTAATGTTCCTTCCGCTAATTTCTTCACTAAAATCGCGAACCAACTGGTTGCCGCGACTACGAGTAAAGTGCCACAAAGTGACTTGGATAAACTCTGGAGCGATTTCTTGACCGGTGGTAACGAGCAGCTCCTCAAGGAGCCTGACGACAAGACGTTGCTGATCGCGGTACGTGGATGAACGTAACTTCCTCAAAGCTTGGAAAGCTTGAGCTTGCCGCCGCTCCGTTTGCGTCCGGTGGAGCAGGCGAGGTTTATCGTGCTACCGATAGCAGTGGGGCTATTTATTGCGTTAAAATTCTCACAAAGCAGAAGCCTGGCGAGATTGAGAAGATCAAGCACATGGCTGAAAATCCGCCCACTAACCTTAAGGGAGGTTGGGGCACTCTTTGCTGGCCGTTTGATTTAGTTAAGAAATACGGAACAACAAAGCCCGTCGGTTATGTGATGCCGATGGCTTTAGCTGATAGCGTGGAGCTTTCGAACCTCACGAATATTAGGTGGCCTGGAAAGAGCCTGCCCCCGCTCGCCGCTAAACTTGATAGAACCAGTCCGAACGGTCTTACAGCGCGCATGCTGATTGCCTGTAATATTTCCGCAGCAGTAGACAGGATTCATCAACTGGGGTGCGTGTTTGTTGATCTTAAGCCCCAGAACATTCTAGTCAGTCCCCGGGGGCATATCTCCTTGGTTGATTTAGACTCTCTTCAAATTGTGTCCGGGCGGGAGATTTTCCGTGGGCCGTTAGGTAGTCCTGAGTATATGCCAAGCGAGTCTTACAAGATGGATTTTAATCAAGGACCAAAGATTGAGCCAAGCTGGGATCTCTTTTCGCTGGCAGTCATTCATTATGAAATTCTGCTCGGAATTCATCCCTTCACCGCATCGCCAAGACCATCAATCATCGGCTGCGAGACAATCGAGGACGCGATTCGCTTCAAGATGTATGTTCATGGGAATAACCGTTCTAACCTTGAGGTAATTCCTGCCCCTCACTCGTCCATTAACGTCATCCCCTCGGAGTTGGCTGCCTTGTTTAAGCGGGCCTTCGATGCTGCCAGCCCTTCTCTTAGGCCGACAGCAAAGGAATGGGGTGAGGCTATTCATAATGCAGCTAGGGGTGGTGCTCCTGTGCTATCAAAGGCTGTTTTCTCAGTTCCCCCGCCGGTAGTCCTTCGTCGACGTGTCCAACCTTCTGCGCCTCCGACGCTGCCTTCTCCGGCAACTCCGCGGCAGTCAAACAGCACGTGGACTCCAAGTCCTACACGGCCCAGTTCTCCTAGTCCTGCCCCTCAACCTGCTAAAAAATCGGATGAAATGCCGCCCGGGTGCTGGATTTTTATAATCGTCGGCTTAATTTGGCTATTCGTAGCAATGAAGAAATAACTTATGACTAACCAGACATATGCGGTCAAAAGGGCCGGAAATCAGCTGGGGGTTTTTTCGTCCAAGGAGATTTCTGCACTATTTGCGAAAGGTAAGTTGTTGGCTAACGATGAGGTCGGGCTTTCAGCTGGGGGTTGGCAGTTCGTTGACGTCTTTTTGAGTTCTATCCCTGCAGCATCGGCAGGGCCTGTTGCGCCCGCGCCAGTTTCTTCCCCTCGTCAGTCCGGCTATTATGTTTCGTTCAAGGGACAGCGCCATGGCCCTCTTGAACTCAGCAAGATCAAGGCAATGGTAGAGGCAAATCTGTTGGACTCTTCCGCGACGCTCGAAAGTGTCGCCATGCCTGGTCAAGTCGTGAGCATTGACTCGGTCGTTCCCGTTTTACCTCCGCCTCTGCCTGCTGCGGCTCCTGTAGTGGCCCAATATAGCACCATAGTATCTCCAGTTCCTCTGTTGGCTACGTCGGCAGGGAAGCCTACGAAGCCGAAAGTTTCTTACTTAAGCTTATGGTGGAAGGTCACGCTTTGGATTTACGCAATTATGGCTATCTTGGGTTTTCTGTCCAACAACCTTGCTGGCCTTGCCGTAGCACTTGGTGCTGGATTGCTGCTTGCGCCGGTTAAAGGCGCCTTCTGGGCTTGGATAATCTGGCTGATCAGGAAGTAACCCTGTCTAG
>NSIH01000045.1 GCA_002737315.1 Flavobacteriales bacterium | reverse complement strand
TAGCTCAAGGCACGCAGGTATCGAGCCTCCGCATTCATTTTGCGAATCGCCAATTTATCGGCCTCGCTAAAGTCCTTAGTGGTCAGGTAGTCTTCTCCCGAGTAGCGAATGAACTCATTGGCCAAACTGATTTGGTAGTAGATGCGGTAGTACATGGCACTAACAAAGGGCGAGTTGTCGTTCCAGTCCATGGAATTGAGCTCGGGGATTCCCGGGTCAGCCCATCCGCAAATCGACTCGTCGGTGGGCAGCTGCTGCAGGTTCCACATGACGCGCACGTACTGAGAGAAGCCTTCATCAATTCCACCAATATCAGGCATGCCCGCAGGGCCGTTGTTGCCAGAAATCGACAGCCCAGCGTAAATCTTCGCAAGAACGTTGGAGTAGTTATTGGGGTCGCTGTACACCTGTTCCGCTGTCAAGCCATACTTGGGAGAAAGGTTTAGGTCGTCGGCGCAGGAGGCAACCAGAATCGAAACACTGGTGGCAAGGGCAAGGGATTTTGCAAACTTCATGGTCGTCTTGGCTTAAAGAGTTACGTTCAATTGCAGGTTAAATACCCGTGGACGCGGAAAGATCAAGTTGTCGATTCCTCCAGCAAGCTCGGGGTCTAGTCCCGAGTATCGGGTGAAGACCAGGGCATTTTGAACCGAGAAATTAATGCTAGCTGGGTACTTGCCTTGGCCAATATTACCCAAGTCGTAGGACAGGTAGAGGTTGTCCAATCGCAGGTAGTCCGCGCGCTCCAAAAAGTAGTTCGACATCAGCTGCTCGGTCGTGTTGAACATGAATTCCGTATTCAAGAAATCGCGCGACATGTTATTCAGATGCGGGAAGGAGCCCCCAACCGAGAACAGGTTGCCGTGAAGCGAATTGTTGTTGTTGTAGATGTAGTGACCAAACTCACCGCGCCAAGTCATGCCGCCGCTCCACTTCTTGTACCTCCAGGTCGTGGTGAAACCCAAAGTTTGAATGGGTTCCGGCTGCGCGTCGTTGTAGACCAAGTCGTCGGAGTTGATGATTCCGTCGCCATTTTGATCCACATAGGCCTCGATGTCGTCAATTTTACCGTTGGCATTCTCGTCGGCGCTGGCATCAAATCGATCGAGCTTTCCGTTGCGCTCAATGATCTTGCCATTAACATCGTATCGGTGCTCGTAGGTGTAGAAGGTGAACATGGGGTGCCCTACCTGATGAATCTGAATGGTGTTGCCCACGCCCCCATTAATGCCTCCAACGCGTATTCCCTTAGAAGTAGAGTCCACTACGCGGGTAAGCTTATCAATCCTGTTGCGGTTAATTGCACCATTGATGCCGAATTCTAAGCTCGCATTCTCGGTATCGACGGCCACAAGATTCAAATTCAGTTCTGCTCCGCGGTTGGTCATGGCGCCCACATTGGTCAAAACCAGATTCGAGAAGTTGGTGCCGGCCGCCACAGGAATTACGCCGAGCAGGTCGTAGGTATACTTTTCATAAAGATCGACGCTGCCGGTCACGCGGTTTTTAAGCAAGCCGAAGTCCAGTCCGAGGTTGGTCGTGCGCGTCTTCTCCCACTCCAAAAAGTAGTCGTAGGCATCAGGGCGAAGCACGTCGACATAGTTGCTGCCAAACTGGTACTGGGCGGTGCCGGTTCCATAGGCGTAGTTGGCAATGTAGCCATAGTCATTATAAATGTCTTGTTGCCCGGTAACACCTAAACTAGCGCGGACTTTTAGCGAAGAAACCGAGCCCTTAATGGCCTTAAAGGCCTTCTCTTCGAGCACGTTCCAGCCCAAGGCAACCGAGGGGAACAAGCCCCAACGACTCTCTGGAGAGAATCGGCTGGAACCGTCGGAACGCAGCGAGGCCGTAATCAAGTATTTGCCCAAAATATTTATGTTGCTGCGGCCAAAAAACGACATCAGTGCGTTGTCTACATCATAGGGGAACGGATTCGCCGGAGACAGCGTGTCGCCGTTAAACCGCAGGCTTGGCAGGTTCTCTGCATAAGATCGCCACTTTTGAAAGGAGTAACCCCCGGTCCAGTCGGTCTTAATTTTACCCTTAGCAAGGTCTTTTTTGTAGTTGGCGTAGGTCTCCAAAAGCTGGTTGCCTCGAGTACTAAAGTAGCGGTTGTTCTCGCCGCGGTTTACAAAACTCATGGCCGCGAAGGCAGGAACTACCACGGTACCCTTGTTTAAACCAAAGTCGCCTCCCAAATTAACAAATAGGTGAAGGTCCGTCTCGCTAAGGGGCTTAAAGTCAAAGAGCACATTGCCGATAAAACGGTCGTTGGTGCCGCGGTCGTCGCGCAAATCAAGCAGGCCGACCGGATTGCGGGGCGAGAGGTTGCTCAGGGCGCCGTTGGGCAAGCCCCACTCAAAATACCCACCGTACTTCGATGTATCTCCCGACAGTACCTCGCGGGTGGGGTCAAACCAAACGGCAGAGCCAATGGCTCCCTGGTTCGCATACTGGTTGTAGGCACGGTAGGCCTTGGCGCTCAAGTTGGCCGTGAGGTTGCGCGTGATTTTTGGCGAAGCATTCAGGGTCACGCTGTAGCGGTCCAATGCCGACGTTTTTAGCACGCCCGTCTCGGAATAGTAACCAATACCCAAGCGATACGGGAGGCCCTTGACCCCGCCACTCAGGGCCACGTTGATGTCTTGAGCCATTCCGCGCTGGTAGATTTGGTCTTGCCATTGGGTGTTGGTTGGCAGGGAATCGGTGGCAATCATCACGTCGCCTGTGCCGCCAACTTGGTAGTAGCCCTTGGCTACTGCCAAGCGCTTGCGCTGGTTGGCCGAGCCAAATTCATTAATGGCAGAAACAAATTCTTCGGTCGTGAGCACGTCCATGCGGTTGCGCGTGGACCGCACCGAGCTTAAGGCACTCAGTTCCACCTTCAATGGGGCATCCTTGAGGCCTTTTTTGGTCGTGACCAGTATTACCCCGTTGGCTGCGCGCGAACCATAGATGGCCGTGGCCGACGCGTCCTTGAGCACCGTGAAGCTCTCGATGTCGTTGGGGTTAATAAGACCCAAGCCCTCTGAGGGCAGTCCGTCGATAACGATGAGCGGGTCGTTGCTGGCGTTGATTGAGGATCCGCCGCGAATGCGAATCCTCGCACCTTCGCCCGGGCGACCAGACCCTGCAGTAATTCGAACGCCTGGAGTTTTACCTACAATTAACTGAGCGGGATTCGCAAAGGCACCCTTTTGAAAGGACTTGGACTTCACGCTCACGAGCGAACCCGTTAGGTCCCGTGCCGTAGTGGAACCGTAGCCTACAATGACTACCTCATCAAGCTGTTCCGCGGATTCTTCGAGGGTGAAGTTTAGGGTTGCGCTGCCGGCGACCTGAACCGTTTTTTTAAGGCTCACGTAGCCCATTAAAGCCGCTGTAAGACCAGCTGACTTGGCGGGTACCACTATGCTGTAGCGTCCGCTGGCGTCGGTTACTGCGGTGCTGCCTGAGGAGGATTCCTTTACCACGGCAGAAGGCAGCGGATTGCCCTTGGCATCCCTTACCAAACCGGAAACTTGGCCCTGAGCCCAAACGGAAACTGACGCGAGGGAAATGGCCAAGGCCAGCAAAAATTTATGCGAATTCATCATTACGGGTTAGCGTTAGGTTACCGCAATGTACTAAAAAATGCAATTAAGTGTACAGATTACACCCTAAAACGAAGAAGATAAAAATAGGGTACGCAAACGGATGCCTTATTCTTCAAGGCCGCGCATTCAGCTGCAGAACTCCTCGAACGCTGCAGTCAGGTTGCTGGCAAGTGCTTGAGCAGAACGGCCTTCAATGTGATGGCGCTCAATCATGTGCACCAGTTCGCCGTCTTTAAACAGGGCAATGGATGGAGAAGACGGAGGGAAGGGCATCATTAAACCGCGAGCCATGTCTACCGAAGACTTGTCGTTCCCGGCAAAAGCAGTGACCGCACGAGTCGGCTTGGCCCCTGGGCTTGACAAGGCCATGCGTACCCCTGGGCGGCAAGAACCTGCGGCGCATCCGCAAACCGAATTAATGACAACTAGGGTGGTGCCTTCGCCCTGAATCGCGGCCTTCATCTCCTCTGCATCGCGAATTTCTTCGAATCCATCATTGGTGAGTTCCGCGCGCATGGGGGCAATTAGGTCTTCGGGGTACATCGCTTTAGAATTTATGGTTTAGTGCTATCGCAGCAAGCATTGTGCCGAATGGGGCGCAGGGCTGTGCATTATTTAGCAAAAATACAACCTCCCTGGTGCAGATTGTGAACCGATTTGACGCGACCTTGTTGGACTATTACTCATGAAGAATACTGCCCTGCGACTGCTCGTTTTAGTGCTATTGATATCGGGCACCAAGCTAATGGGCCAAAATGCAGGCGAAATCCTGGCGAAAGCCGAGAAAAATGCCATCGGAGCCTCGAGCTACAGCGAACTTTCGATGACGGCCAAGCGGGCGCGCTACACCCGAGAGCTTGAGCTCAAGACCTGGAACCACGGCAATAAGTACGCATTAATTGTGATTACGGGGCCAGAACGCGACCGCGGCACCCGGTACCTTCGGGCCGACAAGCAGATGTACAGCTACGTTCCGCGCAGCGGCAAGGTGGTGAAGCTGCCTCAAAGCATGCTGATGGCGGGTGGCTTTATGGGTACGGACGCCTCCCTAGACAACCTTCTTGGCCAGGCATCGCTTGCCAAGGACTTCAGCCATCAATACCTCGGAACCGAAACCGTGAATGGCCTTCTCTGCCATAAAATTAAATGCATCCCCAAGCCAGGAATTCCCGTAGCGGCCGACGCAGTGGTCGCATGGGTGCACACGGGAGATAAAGGATGGGTCCGCCTGAGTTTTCAAAGCAACCGCAGCGGTGAAATTCAGCGAATGGATGCCCTCGAATTCGCGCGAATGGACGGAATTTACATGCCGGTCAGGCTTCAGTTCAGCACGCTTGGCGGCAAGCAAAGCACCCTGATGACCATCAAAAACTACAAAAGGCAACCGCAGCTGAGTCCTGCCTGGTTTACTCCAGAACGCCTTGAGCAAACGGAGCCGTGAATCGACCCAAGCTCTTTGCCCGTCAAAGCGAGCTAGGGCTGGCCGTTCGCCTAGCCTTTAGGAATTTAGGCCGCAACCGCCGCCGCAGCTTAATTACGGGAGCAGCAATCTCTTTTGCCCTGTTTTTTGCCATCATTTTGCGTTCGCTTCAGCTGGGCGTGTACGGCCACATGGTGTCTACGGTAGTCGGGAGCATGAGCGGCTACGTGCAGGTGAGCGACACGGCCTACTGGCCAAGCCAAAACCTAGACTACTCCCTGTATGAAGACCAACAATGGCTAGAAAAGCTTCGCCAAGACCCCGAGGTGGCCAGTGCCTACCCGCGAATTCAGGGAATTGGACTGCTGAGCGTCGTAGACCGCAGCGGGGTAGCGCAATGGATCGGCATAAGCCCTGAAGAGGCGCAGTCCAGCCTTTGGCAAACTCGGTTGGCCAGCGGATCCTGGGAATCGGGGCCCGGCTCGGTATGGCTGGGCAAGCGCCTGGCAGAACAGCTTCAGGTTGAGCCTGGAGACAGCCTGGTTGCCATAGGTCAGGGCTTTCAAGGGAGCGTGGCCGGAGCCTCTTGGATTCTTGCCGGAACCCTCCATTTGGGGAATCCCGAGTTGGAGAAACGCAGCGCAATCCTCAAGCTTGAAGACGCCCAGGATTTCTCGGGAGCCTACGGCATGTGGAGCTACGTTCAGGTCACGCCCCAACGCAGGGATATAAACCAAGACCCCAGCGCGGAGCTGGGCGCGCGGCATCCGCTCGACGGGGCCCACTTTTTGAGTTGGCAGACCCGAATGCCCGAGTTAATTCAAACCATTGAGGCCGATACCACGGGGGGCAGAGTCATACTCTTCATTCTTTATGTAGTAATCGGATTTGGCTTGCTCGGCACCATGATTATGCTTGCCAACGAGCGGCGGCGCGAATTTGCCATGCAGCTGGCCATGGGCATGAGGCGTGGCTTGCTCGCCGGAACGGTTTTTATCGAAGTGCTCCTGCTCAGCCTCGCCGGAGCCGCAACTGGAATCCTGGCCGGGCGCATTGCCGTTTTGATTTTGGAGCGCTACCCCTTGCGCCTTTGGGGCGACGTAGCGGCAGCCATTGAACAGCAGGGCTGGGAAGCCATTCTGCCGCCCAGCTTGGACTGGTCCATATCGTTCACGCATGCAGGGATCATTGTGCTCATAACCCTTGCTGCGGCGGCCTGGCCCCTGCGGACGGTATTTAAAACCAGCCCCGTACACCGATGAGCCTGCTCCTTTCAATGGCATGGCGCAACATTTGGCGCAGTCCCTGGCGCAGCGGAGTGGTCGTCGGTGCCATGGCCCTTGGGGTTTGGGCTGGCATTTTTATGATGGGCCTGGCTCAGGGGGTCAACGACACTCGTACGGCCAATGCCCTCGACGACTACATAGGCCACGCCCAGATTACCGACTCGTCCTTTATCGAGAACCAAGAAGTTCAGGCAATCATTGCGGACCCCCAAGCATGGACGGCCGCCCTCGACGCCCACCCCGAAGTAGAATCCTGGTCCGAGCGGCTCCTAATCACTGCGGTAATGCAGTCCGGCACAGCCTCCGCGCCCGTGCAGGTGCTGGCCGTTGACCCCGAGCGCGAAGCCCAGGTTTTTAAGGCACCGCGCCGCATGCACGAGGGGGCTTTTGACTCCACGGGCATCACTTTGGGACTCAAGCTGGCCGAGCAGCTCGGGGCGGGCCTCGGCGACCGGGTGGTGCTGACCTTTCAAGATTTAAGAGGCGAAATCCACAGCAGCCTCTACCAAGTCAGCGGGATTTACGACGGAATCAGCAACCTGGTCGAAGGCATTCAGGTCTATGTGCCCATTGCCGAGCTGGCTCCTGAGCTGCTTGGTACTGCCGATTCCCTTAGCCAGCCTATGGTTGCGCACCAAATTCACTTTAGGGTGCGGAACCTGGATTCCCTCGACCAAACGGTCGGCGAATTGACTGCCGCAGTGGCAAATGCCGGCTCAAGCGTCCTGCGCACCTGGCGCGGTATTAGCCCCGACCTGCGCTATGTCGACGAGGTGCTGGCCCAGTCCCTCCTGCTCTTTATGGCCGTAATTCTCTTTGCAATGGCCTTTGGAATCCTCAATACCATGCTCATGGCCATCCTCGAGCGCACCCGCGAACTCGGAATGCTCATGGCCATCGGCATGACGCGTCGCAAGGTATTTCGGCTCGTGGTGCTCGAAACCCTTCTTTTGAGCTTTGCCGGGTTACCCGTCGGCCTGCTACTCGGCCACCTCACCATTGCCGTCACGAGCCGCACCGGAATAAGCCTAACCGGAGTCGAGAAAGGCATGGCGGAACTTGGCCTTCAGTCTACCATTTACCCCGTGCCGGTGCCCGAATACTTTTTGCCCGTGGCCCTTCTTGTGGCGGTGCTCGGGCTCCTGTCGTCCCTCTACCCGGCTCGCAAGGCCCTGAAGTTAAATCCCATTGAAAGCATGCGCGTGTTATGACCAACCAAGCCCTTTTAAGCGTTCAAAACGTAGTAAAAACCTATGAATCCTCTGCCGGCCCCGTGCAGGCGGTCTGCGGCGTTTCGCTGGAACTTCAGCGCGGAGCCTTCGCGGCGCTGGTCGGCCCATCGGGCTGCGGCAAAACCACGCTCCTGAATGCCATCGGCGGCCTCGACAGTGTCACCTCAGGACGGATTTGGATCGACGGCACCGAGATCACGGGGCTCAGCGACCGCAAAGTGATCGAGTTTCGCCTGCACCGAATTGGATTTGTTTTTCAGGCCTTTAACCTGGTGCCGGTGCTCAATGCCTGGGAAAACGTCGCCTTCGTCATGGAGCTTCAGGGCCTCGGCATTAAGGCTCGGCGAGACCGCGCCTACGAACTTTTGTCGGCCGTTGGCCTCAGCGGCAAAGAAATTCAGCGGCCCGCCCAGCTCTCTGGGGGGCAGCAGCAGCGTGTGGCGGTAGCCCGCGCCCTAGCCTCTCGTCCCTCGCTCGTGCTGGCCGACGAACCCACCGCCAACCTCGATTCCAAGAGCACCGACAAGCTGCTTGACATCATGCGCGAGCTCAATCAAAAAGAGGGAACGACCTTTCTATTTAGCACGCACGATCCTCGAGTAATCAACCGCGCCGAAGTCCTATTTCCGCTCGAAGACGGACGGCTACAGGCCTAGGGCCAGCCGCAGGGATTCCGCTTTTTTGGCTCCAACCGCGGCGACCAAAGCCTCGGGTTTGGACTTTCGAATTCCGGCCACCGACTTAAAGGTGTCGAGCAGCACCTGCACGGTGGCAGGGCCGACCCCGGGAATTCCGTCTAAGGCGCTGCTCAGGCCTGACTTACTTCGGCGTGCCCGGTGGTGGGTAATTCCAAATCGGTGCGCCTCGTTGCGCGCCTGCTGAAGCACTTTAAGGGTTTCGGAGCGCTTGTCGAGGTAAAGCGGCACGCTGTCGTCGGGAAAGTACAGTTCCTCTAAGCGTTTGGCAATGCCAATGAGGGCCACCCGACCGCGGAGTCCGAGCTCGTCAAATACCTCCACGGCCGACGAGAGCTGGCCCTTGCCCCCGTCGATGAGCACCAGCTGGGGCAATGGCAATCCCTCGTTGAGTACCCGGGTATAGCGCCGAGTCAGGGCCTCCTTCATGGTGGCAAAATCGTCGGGGCCTTCTACCGTTTTGACGTTAAAATGCCGGTATTCTGACTTGGCGGGCTTGCCGTCGATGAAGACCACGCAGGCCGACACGGGGTTGGTTCCCTGAGTATTGGAGTTGTCAAAGCACTCGATGCGTCGCGGCTCACTGGGAAGCCTAAGATCCTTTTGCATTTGACGCATTATGCGGTCGCTGTGCCGTTCGGGGTCAACCAGCTGCACGTTTTTAAGGCGCTCCACGCGGTAGGCACGGGCGTTGCGCTCCGACAGCTCCACGGCTGCGCGCTTGTCGCCCCGCTGCGGCATCAGCACCTCAATGTTGGGCGGAACCACCTCGGGTTCCAGCGACACCAAGACCAGCTTGGCCTGGCTAGGGAAGCGTTCGCGCAGCTCCGCCATACCCATGGCCATGAGTTCTGCATCGCTCTCCTCGAGGCGCTTGCGAAGCTCGAGGGTGAAGCTTTGAATGACCGCGCCGTCGCGTATGTGCAGCATGTTGACGTAGCCGTACTCTGCGTCGCTGAGCAGCGAAAAAACATCAACCGAGCCCAAGGCGGGATTCAAAACGGTCGACTTCGACTGATAGAGGTCGAGCCTGTCGAGGCGCTCCTTGACAAACTGAGCAGCCTCAAACTCTTGACTCGCCGAATGAGCCATCATCTGCCCATAAAGGCGTTCTCGAGTAGACCGAAGGTCTCCGCGCAAAAGAAGACGCGAGCCCACCACATCAGCCAGGTAGCTTGCCTCATCCTGAAGGCCCTCGCAGGGCGCTAGGCAACGCTTAATATGAAACTCCAGGCAGGCCCGGTACTTGCCCGATTCAATTGCCGCGGCCTCCATGGGCAGCTGGCAGGTGCGAAGCGTGAAAACCTCCTTAATGATGTCGAGCATGGTGTACATCATCTTGACGGACGCATAGGGGCCAAAGTATTCTGACCCGTCTTCAATACGGCGGCGCGTGGCAAAAATCCGCGGATAGCGCTCCTTTTTAATGCAAATCCAGGGGTAGGTTTTGCCGTCTTTGAGGTTGATATTGTAGCGCGGCTGGTGCTTCTTGATCAGCGTATTCTCCAGGAGCAGGGCATCAAACTCGGTCTCGGTGACGATGGTCTTGATGTCGGCCACCTTGCGCACCAGCATGCTCAGCCGAGCGGACTCGTGGTTCTTTTGAAAGTAGGAACCAACGCGCTTCTTGAGGTTTTTGGCCTTGCCGATGTACAAAATCACACCATCCTTGTCGATGTGGTGGTAAACCCCCGGTCGCTCGGGCAGCGTCCGGAGCAGGGTTTTTATATGTTCACTCCACTCCACGGCACAAAACTAATGAGCCCCCGGCCGGAACGCATCCGTCGGGGGCCCAATTGCCTAAAAAACCTAAAATTTTCGCTAGAGTATCGTGACCGTACCCTTCAACTCGAGACGCGCGTTGTTGGGATTATCAGCCAGGTTAATAATGTAGAAATACACACCATCGGCCAGCTTGCTTCCCGACATGTCGCGACCCTCCCAGGGCTGAGCATTGTCGTAGTTCTCTTTGCGGTAAACCATCTTGCCGTAGCGATTCATCACCGTGACCACCCGCATAGTCGTGTAGCTCATGATTCCGCGCACCGTAAAGACATCGTTTTGACCGTCGCCATTGGGGGTCAGCACGTTGGGCACAATAACCGTATCAATCGGCGGAATCGGCGGCACGGGCTCACCAAACTCAATCCAGTTGGAATAAGCGGTGTCTTGCATCGGATTCACCGTGAAGGTGCTGTCTGGCCCGAGGCTGTCGCGCACCGTGCGAACCCGCACTGCGTACTGGCCCGGCGCCAATCCTGGGTTATTCACGACCGCAAAGGAATCGAGCATCGGGACTCCGTAGTCGGTCCATAGGTAGGTTCCTGGGGGAGTTCCCGGCACGTTGCGGCCGAACTGAACCTGATACATTGCAGAATCCCAAGCGTTATACGAGCTCCAAGCCACCGGAATCGACTGCGTGTTGGTCATGTCGCCGCGAAGCAGGATGCTCTTTACCGTATCGGTCGAAGGCTGCGTAAATCCGTTGACAATGGCGTCGGCGAAGTATCGGTAGTGCTGCACGTCCACGCGGTTGGCGTCCACGCTAATGTCAATCCAGTCGCGCAGGTTGGTGTCGGTGGTGGTGAAGGCCACCTGATAGGAGACTCCGCTGTCGGCCGAGCGGTGAACGCGCCACATGTTAAAGAGGTAGCGAGGCAGGGTGGTAGTATCAACGTCCCAATAGATATGCGGATGCTCGTCGGCGTCGATGCTCACGTTGGTGAGGTCCAAGGCAAGATCCACGCAGTCGTCCACGATCAAAACAATGGTATCAAACTCGTTCATGTCTTTGCCGCACTTGTTGAGCAGGGTATTGCCGTCGTTGCCCTTCTTGGAGTACAGGTAGTATAACCCATTCATCGAAAGGGGCTTAAAGAGCTTGACCAAAAGGGTGGTAGACTCCCCGTTGACGTCGCAGTTGGGAATCAGGGCTTTAATAGGAATCGGCTGCCCATTGGGATTGGTGAGACGAAAGTCCGAACCGTCGGGAGAAACCGACTGGCACTGAATGGCCAGGGTGAATTTTAGAAGTACGGTAGAATCGAGGCAGTTGTAGTCTTTGGTTTGGCGGCCTTGAGGGTCTAAACTCACTCCGGGTGCCGTGGGGTCGAGCCGCACGCCGGCATTCACCGAGGTATTGCAGTTGCCCGCAATGGTTACCTGAATCTCTCGGTTGGACGAGCCCACCTTGACCCAGACAAAGAAGGTGGAGTCAAACCGATACTCGTTGACCCTAATGGCTATTACCGAAGTTTCTACCGTATTGGCCACAAAGGAGATGTTTCCGGTCATCTGGTTCATCATAAACGGACCTATCGGGAAGGTGTGAATCGGCTGAGTAAAACTATAAGTCGCCGCGTAGGGTACCGGATTGGTGGGGCCGGTGTTTCTGGCCGGAACGAGCTCGTACTGCAGCGAGTCGCCGTTGGGTTCTGTGGCATTTTGCAGGTAGTTAATGTAGCCGCCAATGCATACGTAGCTTATTGGGCGCGATAAAAATGCGGGAGACGAATTAGTACCCAAGGTGTTGTTTAATTCCGCCTCAAAGTAAAAT
>NSIH01000044.1 GCA_002737315.1 Flavobacteriales bacterium | reverse complement strand
AGGTGAACGTCGAGCGGTTTCTTGGCGTGGCGCTTGATTGCCTCGGTAACGGGCAGTCCAAAACTAAGGTTGGGAACAAAAACGCCGTCCATGATGTCCACGTGAATCCATGCCGCATCCGAGGCGTTGATCATGCGCAGGTCGCGCTCTAGGTTGGCAAAGTCGGCCGAAAGTATGGAGGGAGCAATCATGCCCCCAAAGGTAGTGCCTACCTTTGAAGTCTTATGTCATGGACTAACCCCGAACGCAAATGGCTGCGCGAACTACAGCATCGCAAAGGCCGCGAAAACCACCAAGCAATCGTAGTGGAGGGCCGCAAGGCAATCGCTGAGTTTTTATTGAGCGGTTGGGAGCCCTTACTTCTAGCTACCACAGGGGAATCCTTGGGCCCGACCTGTCTTGAAGTTACTGCCCGCGACCTGCGCGAGGTTTCGTCCCTAGACAGTCCTCCGGACTCGTTGGCCGTCTTTGCCAGCAAAGAGCTTCCCGAGCGAGGGGGCGGAATGGTTTTGGTCCTCGACCGCATTCAGGACCCGGGGAACGCCGGTACGCTGCTGCGAATGGCCGATTGGTTTGGCTTGTCCTACTTGCTTCACCTGAGCGGCAGCGTTGATTTAGGCAACCCAAAGACGGTGCAAGCCAGCATGGGATCCCTTGCCCGGGTGCCCGTTCGCTACGCGAGCGAATCCGAGGCAATAGAGCTTCTGCACGCTCAGGGGCGCCCCATCATTGTTGCCGACCTCAACGGAACAGCTCCATCAAGCATCAATTGGTCACCCAACGCGGCCTTAGTAGTTTCGAACGAAGGGCAGGGCCCGTCCGAGGCATGGCAAAATGCCGCTACGGCCGTTGCGACCATTGCGCGGGCTTCAGGCAGCAAAACCGACAGCCTTAACGTGGCAACGGCGGCAAGCATGCTGCTCTACGAGGCCCACCGCTAGGCGGGGCAGCCTATTCGAAGGTTAAGACGTAGTCTTGGCTTCGGTGACGCACCTCTGGGAGGGACTCCGATAGATTGGTTCCGTCGCTTACCCCTAGGTTTGAAAGTCCAAAGCTCCAGCGCAGCTGGGGCGACAGCTTAAAAAACTCAAAATAGAGGTCGGTGCCTAGGGCCAAGTCAAAACCGTAGTCAATGGCCTGAAGCTTAAACAAGCGATCGTCCACCACCTTGGCCTTGCTGCCTAGGTCAATGCTCTGGTGAAGGGCCCCTAGCACAAACCAACGATGGTTGCCAATGCGTTCAGACTTCCATTTGAGCTCTGCCGTGAAGCGGACCAAAGAGGATTCAACCCGCCGGGTGTACCAATCGCGCAGGCCGGTTGATCGGTCAATTCCGTCAATAAGAAGGGTGCGTTCCCCAGCCAAGTAGGTCGGGTTAAAACGTAAATTCATGGCGGATCCCAGTCGGAGGTCAGAGATAATTCCGACCAAGTATCCCGGCGCGGACTGCGGCACCACATGGTAGATGCCCTCGGGCCAGTTTGGGTTCTGCTGCACGGCAAAGTCGAGCCGGCTGATTCCGAGAAAAAAACCAAAGTGCAGGGGTTTTTGATCGAAGCGCGGCAGATTTTGGGACTGGCCCCAGGCCGAAACCGATGCCGCAGTGAAAAGTAGGGCGAGCAGTCGCATAGTTTACTAACGCAGGGAGTGGCCTTCTATTTTATGGCCAAGTATAAACTTGCAATGCCAAAAGTCAGCGGACGAATGCGCACCGAGCTAAAGCCAGCCTCCCGGAGTTTGGTCGCAAAGGCTTCGCCGTAGGGAAAGGCCTGCACGCTGTTGGGGAGGTAGGTGTAAGCCGACGCGTCTTTAGAAACCATACGGCCGATGCGCGGCAGAATATTTTTAAAGTAAAACAGGTAGAGGCTGCGAATGGGCCAGACGGTGGGTTGTGAAAATTCCAGTACCGCGAGGGTGCCTCCGGGTTGAAGTACGCGGCGCATGTCGCGCAGGCCCTGTTCGAGGTTTTCAAAGTTTCTCACGCCAAAGGCAACCGTGACCCCGTCAAAGCTGGACTCGTCGTAGGGCAATTGCTCCCCGTCGGCAAGGTCTAGACGAACCCTACTTTCTAAGTCTCTAGCGCGGACCTTGCTTCTGCCTACTTCGAGCATGCCCGCCGAAATATCGACGCCGACCACCCTTGAACCGGGAATTCCCTTAGCCAAGGCAAGGGCAAGGTCTGCCGTTCCAGTGGCCACGTCGAGCAGGGTAAGGGCTCCGGTACCGCGTATTTCGCGCAGGGTTTTGCGCCGCCAGCTTTGATCGATTCCGCCCGAAAGAATGCGGTTTAGGGCGTCGTACTTCGGGGAGATCGCATCAAACATCGCTGCTACCTGTTCCTTTTTGGAGCCTTCGGGGCGGTAGGGTTTTACTTCACTCATTAGCCTATTTGTACGCTTGCTTTGGGGTATCGGTATTCTTGGGAGTCCTTGCGCCTAACGGTCAACGCAAAAGCGAGGGTTACGGTTCCAATCCGACCGATCAGCATCGATGCCATAAGCACAATTTTGCCTGCGTCACTTATTTGAGGCGTAATCCCCGTGGAGAGTCCAACGGTGCAGAATGCTGAAAATTCTTCAAAGGCGATTCGCGCTAGGCCAAGGTGGCCGTCGGTAATGCTTAAAATAAAGATTCCAAGCAGTATGGACGAGGCGGAGAACAAAAAGGCACTTAGCGCGAGGTTCAGCAACTCCGGCGATATGGTTTGACGGAATAATTCGACCCTTTTGCGTCCTCGTATGGTATTTAAGGCATTTAAAAATACCAGGGTGAACGTACTTGTTTTGACTCCGCCTGCGGTAGAGCCCGATGACCCGCCAACGAACATTAGAAGCATCATTAGTAGCAAGGTTGGCAGCCCCACTGAGCCAAAGTCGATGGTATTGAAGCCTGCGGTGCGCGCGGTAACGGAGGAGAAAAACGCGTGAAACCATTGAATTCCCGAGGGCATGGTCAGCAAGACCGAATTCATCTCCAGGAGGTAAAAAAACAAGGTGCCCACCGGCAAGAGAAAAAGCGCGGCGTAAACAGCAATTTTGGTGTTTACTGAGAAGTGTACCCAGGGTTTTCTGCGTCGGTGTAGAATGGCTTGACGCGAGAACAGTTCCGATATCGGGCTAAATCCGAGACCCCCAAGAATGATGGTAGCGGCAATGACGAGCCCTAAGGGAACGTTGGTTCCAAGGGAGGCGTCGGCGAGACCGGCAGGAAAAAGTGAAAATCCTGCGTTGTTGAATGCGCTGACGGCGTGAAACAGGGAATAGAAAATCTGTTCGTTAAGGCTTGAAAAAGTTTTGGATCCCCAAGAGAAGAAGAGCAAAACCGCAGAAATTAATTCAAAAAGCAAACTGAACCGAATGATCTGGCCCGTGAGCAGCACGCTGGTTTCAAGGGAGTCGACGGAGTAGTTGGCCCGCAAAATATTCTTGAATCGGGTGCCCACTCCGGGGTTGGCCAAAAGGGCAAAAATGGCGGTAAAGGTGATGAAGTTGAGTCCGCCCAATTGAATTAAAACGAGCAAAACAATCTGACCCTTGAGGGTGAGTACCGTGGATACATCAAAGGTGCTTAGTCCGGTAACGCAGACCGCAGAAATGCTAGTAAAAAAGGCATCCATTGCCCCAAGTCCCTGGGGAAGCGTGGACATTTCGGGCATAGAAAGCAAGCCAGCGCCCAAGAGTGCAATAATCATAAAGCTCAATACCAGTAGGGCAGGCGGGCTAATTTTAAGCTTCGGCAGCAGACGACTTGCCTTGCCGAGTTCCAAGGCCACAAAGACTAGAAAGTAGGCTTGAACTGCAAACATAAAGAGATCCGACAGCTGAACCACCCCAATCAGGGTGCCGATTTCGGTATTGAGTTCAAAGCCAAAAAAATTAATAACTAAGATGTTGACTAGCATGTAGACCATCAGGATGAATTCAAATCGAGTTTTACGCACGTAGTCGAGCGGACTAAAGTCGTAGAAGAGCTCCGAGAAGTACTTAAAAATGTAAAATCCAATGGTGGATTTAAGAATGAAGTCAACCCAATGCATTTGCAGGTCACTCAGGGCGTAGCCGTAGGAGGCAATGAGCGCTCCCACTGCCGTAAGGGATAGGGGCACGCTCAGGAACCTCAAAAATTTGGTAACAAAAGGCTTGCTGTCGTAGATCCGGAGGTTAATTCCTTCGCGAATTCTATTGACGCGGTTGCGAAATCCCGACTTCACTTTAGAGTGCGTTGAGGGCTTGAACTATTCGCTCCGCGGCGCGGTCCAGGTCTAATTGGCTTGCCGCAAAGCTAAAGCGCAGGTAACCGGGCGTTCCAAATGCTTCTCCCGGCACGCCTGCCACGCCATGCTCTAGCAGGTACATGACCAGGTCGTTGGAGCTCGGGTAGCGATCATTCAAATAGGCTCTAACATCTACGTAGGCATAAAATGCCCCCGGAGGCATTGAAATACCGAGTCCGGGCGCATGGCTCAAGGCCTTTAGGAAGAGGTCACGGCGGGATTTAAACGCTTTAACCATATACTGAATGGGTTCAGGTCCCGCCAGTAAGGCGCCGAGGGCAGCGCGCTGGCTTATGCTGCTGGGGCCACTGGTAAACTGGGACTGGATTTTGTCGCAGGCTTCGGCCAACCACTCGGGTGCGGCCATGTAGCCGAGCCTCCAGCCCGTCATAGCATAGCCCTTGGACATGCCGTTGACCGTTGCGGTGCGAGCGTACATTCCGTCGATTTGGGCAAAGCTGAAGTGCGGAACCTCTCCGTAGTTCAGGTATTCATAAATTTCGTCGGCAATAACCACCACGTTGGGATAGTCCAAAAGCACCTTTGCTAGGGCCTCCAGCTCGTCCTGGCGGTACATGGCCCCACTGGGGTTGTTGGGGCTGCTAAAAACCAGGACCCTCGTCTTTGGGCTCAGCGATGCGCGAAGCTGTGCTGGGCTGATTTTAAAGTCCTGCTCTCGGCCAGCAACGGGGATTACCACGGTTGCACCGCAGTACTCTGCCAGGTCGTTGTAGCTGACCCAATAGGGTGCCGGTACGATGACCTCATCTCCGGGGTTCACCAGGGCCATCATAATGTTTGCGATGGACTGCTTGGCGCCGGTGCTCAAAACAATTTGGTTGCGCTGGTAGGTGAGATTATTGTCGCGCAGCAGCTTGAGTGCAACGGCGTCGCGCACGTCGTTAAAGCCGCTGACGGGCATGTAGTGGGAGAAATTTTCTTCGATTCCTCGAATGCCCGACGCTTTGGCGAGTTCTGGGGTATCAAAGTCGGGCTCTCCCAAACTAAGGCTGATAATATCAATTCCTTGTTCTTGCAGGGCGCGGCTTTTTTTAGCCATCGCAATGGTCATGGGTAGAGCCATTGCGTTCACGCGGTTGGACAAGCGAGAATTCACAGTTCAAAAGTACGATATTGATCCAATCGACCCGATATTTGAAGCATGGAGGTTTTTCTTGATACGTTTCGATTTGTTTTCCCGTCCCTGCTCGTTTTGATCGCGGTCTATCTCATGATGTCAAGTTTTTTTGACAACGAAGACCGCCGTCGCCGTGCGGAGCTTCGTTCCCTAAACCAGCGCCAATCTTTGCCCTTGCGGTTTCAGGCTTACGAGCGGCTGGCGCTCTTTTTGGAGCGCATCAATCCAAGTTCCCTGCTGGTTCGCGTTAAGTCGGGCAGCCTTTCTAACGCAGAATACCTTGCTCTTCTTCAAAAGGCCGTGAGGGACGAGTACGAGCACAACCTGAGCCAGCAGATCTATGTTTCGAGCGAGGTTTGGGACTACGTTACGACGGCAAAGTCTGCTATGGTTTCGCTGATGAACACGGTCTCGGCGGGGCTTCATCCGCAGGCAAGCGGCGTGGAACTTTCTCTGGCCCTTTTAACGGCGTCAATGGAGATGACTCAGTTGCCAACCCAGGCAGCCCTCGTGCACCTCAAGGCTGAGGTGGGCCAAGAATTTTAGTTTTTTTTGCGGCGGAACGCTGCGGCCAAGGCCGCAGCGGCGCCCTGTCCCGCCGCGAACGCGGCGGCCGCTTCCCGATAAGCCTCCTGAATGCCAGGGTCAGCACTGGCCCAGGTCCTCAAATGCGCATCCCAACCAGACTCCCACTCCAGCTCGCGTTGCGCTGCACGCCGCTGGTCCATCTCGCCCGTGCCCCTCGTCCAGCGCTCATAGCGGTCCAAAGCCTCCATTAGCTTGTCTAAACCATAGCCTTCCAGAGCACTGACCTGCAGCACCGGAACAATCCACTGGTCGCTGCGAGAAAACCACCCAAGGCTTTGGCTCAGCTGCTGGGCTGCCTGCTGGCCTGCCGCGGCAAAGGCTCCGTCGCATTTATTCACGGCCACCAGGTCGGCGCACTCCATAATTCCGCGCTTAATGCCCTGCACCTCGTCGCCCGCATTGGGCAAGGCCAGCAGCAGCAGGCCGTCTACGAAGTTCATAGCGTCGGTTTCGTTCTGGCCAACTCCCACCGTTTCAAGTACAATCCGCTGGTAGCCCGCATGCTCTAGAATTTGAATAGCCGAGCGCGTCGAAGCCGCCACGCCGCCCATCTGCCCGCCGCTGGCCAGGGGCCTAATGAAGGCATTGGGGTGGCGACTCAGGCCCGCCATCCGGGTCTTGTCTCCCAAAATGCTTCCCCGGTGCTTGCTGCTGGAAGGATCCACCGCCAGCACGGCCACCCTCACTCCAGACTCTGCCCAGCGAAGGCCTAAGGCCTCGGTCAGCGTGCTTTTGCCCGCCCCGGGATTCCCCGTGATCCCTAAGCGAAAGCTTCCTTGCGGCGGCGGTCCGAGGCAATCAAAAAGTCCTGCGGCGCGTTCTATGTCGTCAGGCAAATGGCTTTCGACCAGGCTCAGGGCCCGCCCGATAAAGGCTCGGTCGCCGCGGCGAATTCCCTCTGCCCACTCGGGCGCCGTCCAAACTGGTCCGTTCATGGATTCGGCGATTCGTTCGCGGCTGGGAGCTCCAGCGCCTTCTTGAGCAGACTGGCCGCAGATTCCAGCACCGGCGTTCCTGGGCCAAAAACTGCGGAGGCACCTGCCGCGATCAGCGATTCGTAGTCTTGGCGAGGAATAACTCCGCCCACGACCACCTGAATGTCGCCGCGCCCGGCCTGCGCTAGGGCCTGCAGCAGCTGGGGAACCAGGGTCTTGTGACCCGCGGCGAGGGAACTCACGCCAACCCAATGCACGTCGTTTTCAATGGCTTGCTGCGCGACCTCTTCGGGAGTCTGAAAAAGCGGACCCAAATCAATATCAAAGCCCACGTCGGCAAAGCCGGTGGCAATAACCTTTGCTCCTCGGTCGTGGCCGTCTTGACCCATTTTAGCCACAAGCAAGCGAGGACGGCGACCGTAGCGGGCCGCAAATTGGTCGGCAAGCGACCGCACCTCGGCCAGTTTGCCGTCGGAACCGGATTCGCGTGCATAAACTCCGTGTACCATGTTGAGTCGAGCCTGGTAGCGGCCAAAGGCGCGCTCGAGAGCGTCAGAAATCTCTCCTAAGGTAGCCCTTACCCGGGCTGCTTCTACGCTCAGCAGCAGCAGGTTGCCCTTGCCAGTGCGCGCAGCAGACTCCAAAGCTTCAAGGGCCAGTGCGACGGCATTGGGGTCGCGGCCTGCCTTGAGTGCCTTGAGGCGTTCGATCTGGTTGGCCAGCACCACCGCATGGTCAACTTCGAGAATTTCGAGATGGGTATCGTCGTCGGATTTAAAGGCGTTCACGCCAACGAGCACGTCCTGCACCGAGTCAAGGCGAGCCTGCTTGATGGCAGCGGCTTCTTCGATGCGGAGCTTGGGCAGCCCTGCCTCAATGGCCTTGGTCATTCCCCCGAGCTTTTCTACTTCTTCCAAGAGTTCCTCCACGCGCTCCATGAGCTGTGCGCAGCGTTGCTCTACGGCAATGCTGCCGCCAAGGGGATCCACAAAGCGGGTGATTCCGCTGCGTTCTTGAATGCGAATCTGCGTTTCGCGGGCGATTCGCGCCGAGAAATCCGTAGGCAAGGCAATGGCCTCGTCGAGCGCATTAGTATGTAGGGACTGGGTTCCGCCCAATGCTGCGGCCATGGCTTCAATGGCAGTGCGCGTCACGTTGTTGTAGGGCTGCTGTTCGGTCAGGCTCCAGCCCGAGGTCTGGCAGTGCGCCCTGAGGACTCGGCTCTTGGGATTTTTGGGATTAAAAGAAGCCACGATTCGGTCCCAGATCGCCCGGGCGGCGCGGAGCTTGGCCACTTCGGTCACAAAGTCCATCCCAATGGCCCAAAAGAAGCTGAGTCGCGGAGCGAATTCGTCGATGTCAAGGCCCGAAGAAAGTCCGGTGCGCAAATACTCCAGCCCGTCTGCCAGCGTGTAGGCGAGTTCCAGTTCGGCCGAGGCGCCGGCCTCGTGCATGTGGTATCCTGAGATCGAAATGCTGTTGAATTTCGGCATATGCTCGCTCGTGAATCCCAGGATGTCGGCAATGATGCGCAGGCTTGGTGCGGGCGGGTAGATGTAGGTGTTCCGCACCATAAATTCCTTGAGAATGTCGTTTTGAATGGTGCCCTGCAAGGAATCAAGGCTATGGCCTTGCTCTTGAGCAGCAACAATGTAGAAGGCCAGAATGGGCAGCACGGCACCGTTCATGGTCATCGAAACCGACATTACATCCAGCGGAATTCCCTCAAAGAGGCGCTTCATATCTTCTACGCTGTCGATGGCTACGCCCGCCTTGCCTACGTCGCTCTGAACCCGCGGATGGTCGCTGTCGTAGCCGCGGTGGGTGGCCAAGTCAAAGGCAACGCTCAGCCCCTTTTGACCGGCCGCGAGGTTGCGGCGGTAGAAGGCGTTGCTCTCTTCGGCGGTGCTGAATCCAGCGTACTGCCTTATGGTCCAGGGCCGCTCGCTATACATGGACGCATGGGGTCCGCGCAAGAAGGGAGGCTCCCCGGGGAGGGAAAATTCGTGTGCTAGGCGCTTTAGTTCCACAGGTTCTCGTTGCGGTTGAGTAGTTCCACGAGTCCGCCCCGTCGGTTCCATTGGGCGGTTTGATTGCGGGCAGCCTCGGCCAGTTCGGCCGTCCATTGCTCCAAGAGGTAGGAACCCCGCAGGGGATATTCCTGCTGCAGAAGGCCCGTTTCGTAGTAGAGCACAAGGCCCTGATGGCGTGCCCATCGAGCAGCCTGCGCACTTTCATTGATCGGCGCAATGCACAGATCACGGCAGCCGCCCAGTGCCAGGGCTTGCGCAGCCAGGGCCCGGTCTGTAAGGTCGGCAGCGTCGTCGCTGGGGCCTCCGCCTCCTACCCGCCCGACGATCCAGAGCGGATTTTGGGTCCACAGAAGGCGCGCGGCCTGGGCCATGGCGGCAGTTTCAAAATAATCCGCAGTGGCCTGAAGGACCAGGCCCACGGGGCGTCCGGGGGCGGGATTCATGGCCTCAATGCTGGCCAGTCCCCAGGCCAACTGGGCAGCGGCGTCTGGGGCTGCAAAGCAGGCGTTGCTCACGATGGCCCCCATCGCGGGCGGAAGACTTGCTTCAGCACGCCGCAACCGATCAAGGTCGCTGGCCCAACTGCCGGTAAACCAATGGCCGCTGCGGGCTTTTTGCTCCAGAGGGTCCGCGTTGTAGAGCCCTTGGCTGGCGGATTCGAGCTGAGCAGCTACCGCGTCAGGATCGAGGTCGCCTACCAAGTGTAGGGGGGCTATGCTGCTGTCGATTCCGCGCACGAGCAAGGCCACGTCCGCGCTTTGGTGCACCCAGAACAGCACACTATTGGCACCGTCCATCAGGGCTGCCAATGCGGATTCGTTGGCTTTTTTAGGGTCGGAACCGTCAACCTCCACCGTTACCATTCGATCGGCGGGCGCTGCGGGTCCAAAGTCCGGCAAATGCTCGGTTGGTGAGGTCGGAACCCCTAATTCCGGCAGATCAGGCGTCATAAGGTGTCCGAATCGTCTGGATCCTGGGGTTCAACCAGCAGCACCTCTTCGCCGGGCCGGTGCATCCAGTAGGTTTCGCGGGCAAATTTTTCGAGTTGCTTGGGGTCAGACTCGAGCTCGTTGAGGCGCTTTTGGGTTTTTTCGAGTTCCGTGCGGTAGTAGCGCAGGCCGTCTTCGAGTGCGCGGACTTCTTGGCGGAGTTCGTACTGAATAAACAGGTTGTTGGAGTCCAAAAAAAGCATCCAAACCGAGAAAAGCAATCCGGCTAGAACGTACTTATTGCGGATTAGGGCAAACAAACGGCTCATTCTTGCGAAGTTAGGTTGCCATTCCACTGCTTGGTGACGTAGGAGCGGTACCGTCCCTTGCTTCGTGCCATGAGTTCTTCGTGGCTCCCTACCTCGGCAATTTGGCCTTCGTGCAAAAAGGCGATGAGGTCGGCGTGGCGCACGGTACTCAGGCGGTGGGCGATGACCAGCGAAGTACGTCCCTGCATGAGCTTTTCAAGGGCTCCCTGCACCAGGCCCTCGCTCTCGGGGTCCAGCGACGAGGTGGCTTCGTCAAGTACGAGCAGCTTGGGATCGCGGAGCATGGCCCTGGCTATGGCAATTCGTTGGCGCTGCCCGCCGCTTAGCTGTACGCCGCGTTCACCCACTTGGGTATTCCAGCCGTCGGGGAATCGTTCTATGAATTCCCAGGCATTGGCGTCTTCTGCGGAGCGCCGAACCTCTTCGTCGCTTGCCTCGGGCCGACCGTAGCGAATGTTGTCGAGGATGCTCCGGCCAAACAAGGCTACATCCTGCGGAACCCAGGCCATGCGGCCCCTAAGTTCATGAAGCGACCAGTTTCGAGCATCTTGGCCGCAGATCATAAGCTGGCCTTGCTGGGGATCGTGAAAGCGGTACAGCAGCTGAACCACCGTAGACTTACCTGCACCGCTGGCGCCCACTAAGGCACATTGCTGGCCTTCTTGAACTACCAAGTTCAGTCCCCGGAGTACCGGTACGTCGGGCCGAGTGGGGTAGGCGAAGTGTAGACCCCTAAACTCCAAAGCGGGCACAAGTTCCTTGCGGCCAGCCTCTGATTCAGAAATGTTGCTAAGGGCAGTTTGGGCCGCGCTGTGGTCTTCTGGACCGCCCTGCTCCGGCGCTTCGTCGAGCATTGCCATGATGGCTTCGGTGGCTCCCATGGCCCGCTGAAGCCGGCTGTACACGTCGGCGAGTCCGCCCACGGAACCTCCAATGAAGCCGGAGTAGATGACAAAACTAAAGAGCTGGCCCGAGGCCATTTCTCCGGTTGCGATGAGGCTTGCGCCCTTCCAAACCACAGCTACGAGCGAACCAAAAAGTCCTAAAATAATGAAGCTACTGAATCCGCCACGAAGGATTCCGCCGCGAATTCCTAATTCGGCAACCCGGTCGAGCGCAGCGCGGTAGCGAGTTTTTTCAAAGTGCTCTTGGGTGTAGGCCTTGACCGTTGCGGCCGCACTCAGGGTTTCGTCGACGATGGTATTGGACTCCGCCGAGGCAGTTTGTACTTCTTTGGCGTACTTGCGAATCCGCCCGCCAAAAAACACGGCCAAAAGCACTACCAAAGGAAGAACCAGCAGCATAAACCCCGTAAGCGACGGAGACTGGTAGACCAGCAGCGCGATTCCGCCCACAATAATAACAATTTGCCTAATGAACTCTGCGAGGGTACTGGTAAAGGTCTCCTGAAGTACGCCGATGTCGCTCTGAAGGCGGTTAGTGAGCTCGCCGATGCGCTTCTCGTGAAAGAAGGGCAGGGGCAGGCTGACCAGGTGGCTGTACATGGCCGACCGCAGCGAAGCAAGAGACCGCTGCGCCACGCGTTCAAAGAAGAAAATTCGCCCGAAGCTAAAGATGCTCTGGGCCAGCAAGATGCCACCTAAGGTCATGGCAATGCCGTCAATGTCAGAAGGTTTGGTCTGCGCCGCATCCACGAGCTCTCCGAGGTACTTGGGGAAGGCGAGGTTGCTTCCCGAAGAAAGG
>NSIH01000043.1 GCA_002737315.1 Flavobacteriales bacterium | reverse complement strand
AAGGGAACCAAGCTGCCGTCGCGCTGGGTGACCATGCCAATGGTTCCGCCGGTGTAAAGAATGAGAAGTTTCACAGTCCGAAGATATGCTGCGCGTTGCGGCTCGTGACGTCGGCAACCTCGGTGAGCGGAATTCCCAGTTCGGCCGCCAAATGCTCGGCCACTCGGCGCAGGTAGGCGCTCTCGTTGCGCTTGCCCCTGAAGGGGGCCGGTGCCAGATAAGGCGAATCCGTTTCAAGCACTACCCGCTCAAGGCCCGTGGCCCGCAGTACGTCGACGACACCCGCCTTAGGGAAGGTCGCCACGCCCCCGATTCCGAGGTAAAGGCCCATTTCGATGAGCTCCTCGGCGATTTCTCGCGTGCCGGAGAAGCAGTGCAGTACGCCGCGCAGGCCGCGGCCATTCCAGGCACGAAGCACCTCCAAGGTTGGGCCCCAGGCTTCGCGCACGTGCATGCTGAACGGTTTGTCAAAGCGTAGGCACCACTCCAACTGGCGGTCGAGGGCCGCCACCTGGCGGTCTAAGGTCGTTTTATCCCAATACAGGTCGAGTCCGAGCTCGCCCACGGCAACAAAGGCATCGGGACTTGCCGTCCAGAGCGCCTCGTAGCGGTCTAGAACCTCGGCCCAGTCCTCGCCCACGTGGCAGGGGTGCAGCCCCAGCATCAGGCGCAGGGCATCAGGGAATTCGGCCTGAAGGGCCTGCATGCGCGGCCAGCTCTCGTCGTCGACGTTGGGAATCAGCGCCATTGCTACGCCCGCCTCGAGCATGCGCGCAAAAACCTGGGCGCGGTCTGCCTCGAGCTGGGGGTTGTCGAGGTGGCTGTGGGTGTCGATAAAGCGCATTGGTGCGTTCAAATTCTGTTCTAGCCGGGGTCAGGTCTGGTCGCAGGCCGGCAAGGAGGCTAAAGCCCTAGACCAGCCTTCGCGTCGCCGCCCATCAAAAGCTCCACCGGATTCTCGAGGGCTTCTTTGATGGCAACAAGGGTTCCGACCGACTCGCGGCCGTCGATGATGCGGTGGTCGTAGCTCAGGGCCACATACATTATTGGGCGGACCACAATCTCGCCCTGCACCACCATGGGCCGCTCGACGATGTTGTGCATTCCGAGAATAGCACTCTGCGGGGGGTTAATGATGGGCGTAGAGAGCATGGAGCCAAATACGCCTCCGTTGGTGATGGTGAAGCAGCCGCCGGTCATCTCGTCCAGGCTGATTTTGCCGTCGCGCACCTTGGTGGCCAAGTCCTTAATTCCCTGCTCTACCTGTGCAAAACTCAATTGATCGGCATTCCTAAGAACCGGAACCATCAGTCCCTTGGGCCCACTAACGGCCACCGAAATGTCGGTCGTGTCGAGGGTGACCATGTCGTCTCCGTCAATCATGCTCGCCACCGACGGGTACAACTTAAGTGCGCGCACCGTTGCCAGGGTAAAAAAGCTCATGAACCCAAGACCCACGCCGTGCTTGGCGGCAAAAGCATCCTTGTGGAGTTTGCGAAGATCCATAATGGCCTTCATGTCGACCTCGTTGAAGGTCGTAAGCATGGCCGTTTCGTTTTTGACGCTTACCAAGCGGGTGGCGAGCTTGCGACGCAGCGCACTCATGCGGGTGCGGGTCTCGCCGCGACCCGACTCGGGCGCAGTGCCCATTGAAACCTTGGCATTCACCGCATCGTCTTTAGTAATGCGGCCGTCTTTGCCGCTCCCGGCAACCTGGCTTGAGGCTATTCCCTTCTCGGCAAGAATTTTTTTGGCGGCAGGCGAAGTGGTTCCGCTTGCGTAGGTCTGCGAGGCAGGTGCTGCAGTCGGGGCCTGAATCGGGGCGGCCGCAGGGCTTGAAGCGACCGTCTTGGTCCCAGCCTCCGGAGCGGCGGCGGCAGTATCAATGCGGCAAACTACCTGTCCCACGGCGACGGTGGTTCCGGGTTCCACCAAAATTTCGATGCGCCCAGAGGCCTCCGCAGGGAGTTCCAGCGTAGCCTTGTCGGAGTCAATTTCGGCAATGGCTTGGTCTTTTTGGACGTAGTCCCCCGTGCTAACGAGCCAACTTGCGATTTCTACTTCGCTAATGGATTCGCCCGGAGAGGGCACTTTCATATCGAGAATCATGGGTAGGTAGGTATTTAGCAATCAAAGGTTTCAGCAATCAGTCGGTGCTGTATGAGATGGGCGGCTTGATGGGAACCGCTGGCGGTGGCCGCAGAGGCAGGAGACGATACACGGTGCAGTTTGAGCTCGCAGTTCGCCAGCATAAAGGTCCAGGCGCCCATGTTGGCAGGCTCCTCCTGGGCCCAAACGAGTTTGGCCTCGGACGGGTACCTAGCGAGTTCAGCCTTCATTAAATCAATCGGCAAGGGGTAAAGCTGTTCCAGGCGGACTATGGCCGTGTCGCTGCATCCTCGCTTAGTGCGTTCCTCCTCGAGCTCGTAGTAGAGTTTGCCCGAGCAAAATACCACCTTGACCACGCCCGAGGGCTTCGCCAGGCTGTCGCCAATAAGGGGCTGAAAGCCTCCTTGAGTCAGTTCCTCGACGGTAGAAACCGCCTTGGGATGACGCAGCAAGCTCTTCGGGCTCATCACCACCAAGGGTTTGCGGAAGGTCCAGTGCATGCTTCGGCGCAATAGGTGAAAGTGATTGGCCGGCGTAGTGGGGTTGCACACGGCCATGTTGTCTTGGGCGCAAAGCTGCAAAAAGCGTTCAAGGCGGGCAGACGAGTGCTCGGCCCCCTGGCCTTCGTAGCCGTGCGGAAGGAGCATCACTAGGCCGTTTTGGGTCTTCCACTTGTCTTCGGCGGCGCTAATGAACTGGTCAATAATGATCTGCGCTCCGTTGGCAAAATCGCCAAACTGAGCCTCCCAAATCACGAGCGTTTCAGGGCTGGCCATGGCATAGCCGTAGTCAAATCCGAGAACCGCATACTCCGACAAATGGGAATTGTATATGGCGAAGCGGCCCTTCTTGCCGGGCACGGCATTCATGGGGATGTATTCCTCTTCGCTGTCCTCGAGCTTGAGCACGGCGTGACGGTGGCTGAAGGTTCCGCGCTCGACGTCTTCGCCCGAGATGCGCACGCTGTAGCCATCCTGAAGCAGGGTAGCGTAGGCGAGGTTCTCGGCCATGCCCCAGTCCAGCGCGTTGCGGTCAAATACCATGGCATGGCGGTCAGCCAGCAGGCGAACCACTTTATTGAGAAACTTTTTGCCCTCTGGCAGGGTGGTGAGCGCCCTGGCGGCATCCTCAATAAGTCCGCGGTCCGCGCCGGTATTAATGGGCAGGTGCATGCTGGATCCCTTGGCTGGCGGGTAGGGCATCCACTCGTCTTCCATAAAGGGAACAATCACGTTTTTGGCGATCTGCTTGGCTTGGTCAAAGTGGCCTTCGAGCATTTCTTTAAACTCGGACTCCATCTCTTTGACCATTCCGGCATGGGCCGAGCCCTCGGCAAGCAATTTGGCGTGGTAGATTTCGCGGGGGTTGGGGTGGGCTGCGATGGCCTTGTACAGGAGGGGCTGGGTGAAGCGCGGTTCGTCGCCCTCGTTGTGGCCGTACTTGCGATAGCAGAGCAGGTCGATGAAGACGTCGCGGCTAAAAAACTGCCGGTACTCCATGGCAAAGCGCATGGCATGCACAACCGCCTCTACGTCGTCTCCGTTGACGTGAAGCACTGGAGCGAGTACCACCTTTGCCACGTCGGTGCAGTAAACAGAGGAGCGGGCGTCGAGGTAGTTCGTGGTAAATCCGACCTGGTTATTAATGACCACGTGAATGGTTCCGCCCGTGGCATAGCCGTCAAGGCGCTCCATTTGGATAACCTCATAGAGAATTCCCTGGCCCGCTATGGCTGCGTCGCCGTGAATCTGAATCGGTAAAACCTTGGACCGATCCATGCCGTAGTCGGTGTTGCCCTTGGCACGAGCAATGCCCTCCACGACGGCATCCACCGCCTCAAGGTGGGAAGGGTTGGGAGAAATATTGAGTTTTAGGCTCTTGCCGTTGAGGAACTCCCTCGTTGCGGTGTAGCCAAGGTGGTACTTGACATCTCCGTCAAATCCTTCGTCGTCGTCAAACTCTTTGCCCTCGAATTCGCTAAAAATTTGGCGGGCGGGCTTGCCAAAAATGTGGGTGAGCACGTTCAGGCGACCCCGGTGGGCCATTCCCAGAATTACTTCTGCCACTCCGAGTTCCGCGGCGCGCTGCAGCATGAATTCTAGACCCGGGATTAGGGATTCTGCCCCTTCAATGGAGAAGCGCTTTTGCCCGACAAACTTGGTGTTTAAGAAGCTCTCAAAGGCCACGGCCTCGCTGAGCTTGCGCAGGATGTGCTTCTTCTCTGCAGGCTGAAGCACCGGGTAGTTGTCGTTGGGATGAATGAACTTTTGAATCCACTTGACCACTTGGGGATCGCGGATGTACATGTACTCCACCCCTATGGACCGGCAGTAGATCGCGTGCAGGTGAGCTATTATGTCTCGCAGCGGAGCGGGTCCGGGCAAGTCCACTTCGACCGCGGCCTGAAACACACTGTCTAGATCGCTATTGCTGAGTCCGAAATTCTCAAGATCAAGGGTCGGACGGTAGGTGCGGCGCTCGCGTACCGGGTTGGTTTGGGTAAAAAGATGGCCCCTTGTGCGGTAGCCATTGATCAAATTGAGCACCATGAACTCTTTGCGCAAGGCCTCGGGCACTTCGGGTCCGACAGGCGCAACGAGGGCCTGGAGGTCGTCTCCGTAATGGCTGCGGGCAAAGTCGTAGCCCTGAAAGAAGGTCCGCCATGACGGCTCTATCGAATCAGGATTTTGGACGTACTGCTGGTAGAGTTCGTCTAGGTAAGCCACGTGGGCGCTGCCAAGAAAAGAAAAGCGATCCATATTGGGCTAAATTCTTGTCAAAATTACGGCCAAATGGCCTAGCTATCTCGCGAAAAAAGCCATTCAGACAGCTCCCCAAGGTCGCCAATGGATGCTCCGAGCTGGCCGGCCTGGCCTAGGGCCTCTAGGGCAAGATCATAGTGTGCCCTTCGACGCTGCTCGACATAAGCGCGTACTCCTGCGGTTTCTAGGGCTTCAAGAAGGAATGCCACGCGTTCTGTTCCGCTCAAAGCCAGCGCTTGGTGAAGGCGATCAGGGCTTCGTCGGCCCAATTCAATCCAAAGCAGGGTCTTTTTGCCCTGAGTTAAATCTCCGCCTGCCTGCTTGCCCGTTTTTTGCGGATCCCCAAAGGCGTCGAGCAAGTCGTCGTGAATCTGAAAGGAGGTACCCAGCTCGAGGCCAAACGAGTACAGTGCCTTGGCCAGCTCGGTCGAACCTCCGCCGCTCAAAACACCCATCTCCAAGGCGCAACCCAGCAGAACACTGGTTTTATAACGGATCATGCGCAGGTAGGCGCCCTCTTCGACCTGGTCTTCGTGCTCAAAGTCCATGTCCCATTGCTGCCCCTCGCAGACCTCAAGGGCCGTGCGCGTAAACACCCGGTAGAGTTCTGGCTGCGCGGACTTCGGTGCGGACTCCAGAGCCTTGTAGGCAAGCACAAAGAGTGCATCGCCACTTAAAATTGCAGTGTTCAATCCCCAGCGCTCGTGCACAGTAGCCTGCCCGCGCCGCAGGGGGGCTGCATCCATGATGTCGTCGTGGATGAGCGAAAAATTATGAAATCGTTCCACGGCATGGGCCGCGGGCAGCGCGAGTTCGGCCTTGGCCCCAACGGATTCCGCCCCCATTAGGGCTAGGATTGGCCGGAGCCTCTTGCCACCCATCGCCAGTATGTAGCGTTGCGGGGCATAGAGTCGGTCGGGCTGGCGATTCCATTCGGGTTCTCCCATGGACGCCTCGAGTGCTTGCAGAAAAAGGCGCTGTAATCGCTCTAAAGACTTCATTTATGGGGAATTGATGGCAAGTCCGCTTGCATAAATGGAATCAATGGATCAGGGATCGGAGGTATGCGCCGTAGCCGCTTTTAAGCAGAGGGGCCGCCAAGCGCTCCAGTTGGGCCGAGTCGATGAAGCCTTGGCGAAACGCCGCTTCTTCGATGCAGCCGACCTTAAGGCCCTGGCGACGCTCGATGATTTGCACGAACTGTGCGGCTTCCATGAGGCTTTCGAAGGTACCCGTATCGAGCCATGCGGTGCCGCGATCCATGATTTGCACGCTGAGTTCCCCACGGCGCAGGTACTCGCGGTTGACGTCGGTAATCTCGTACTCGCCTCGAGCTGAGGGCTTGAGGTTGGCCGCAATTTCAACCACCTGATTGTCATAAAAATATAGGCCCGGAACCGCGAAGTTGCTCTTGGGATGGGTCGGCTTTTCTTCGATCGAAAGGGCCTTGCCCTGGGAATCAAATTCCACCACGCCGTATCGCTCGGGATCGCTCACCGAATAGGCGAATACAATGCCCCCTTGGGGATTGGCGGAAGCCTTTAAAATGGTCGGCATTTGGGTTCCGTAGAAAATGTTATCGCCAAGGACCAGGGCCACTGCGCTGTCGCCAATAAAGTCTCGGCCCAAAACAAAGGCTTGAGCCAGACCATTGGGCTCGTGCTGCACGGCGTATTCAAAGCGGCAGCCAAGCTGGGATCCATCGCCCAAGAGCTTTTGAAACAAGGGGGCGTCGTGGGGGGTGGTGATAAGAAGGATTTCACAGATTCCTGCCTCTAAAAGGGTCGACAGGGGGTAGTAAATCATTGGCTTGTCGTAGACCGGCATTAACTGCTTGCTGATGCTGTGCGTCAGGGGGTGCAGTCGGGTTCCAGAACCTCCGGCAAGAATAATTCCTTTCATTGTTAGTGTTCTTTGGGCAGTTCGGCAAGGATCTTCTCCTGGTCTTTGGCCGACATGAACTTGTCAAGCGACATGAGCAGGGACGGGAGCAGCAAAAGATTGGAGAACATGGCAAAGCCAAGGGTAATCGAGATGAGCAATCCAAGAGCCTGGGTTCCGCCAAAATTGGAGGCTAAGAAGATCATGAAGCCTGCAAAAAGCACCACCGAGGTATAAAACATACTTACTCCTGTCTCTTTAATTGCTGCTAGGGCCGCACGGCCGATGTTTCCCCCATTTTGCAGAAGCTCCATGCGGTAGCGAGACAGCAGGTGAAGGGTGTCGTCTACCGAGATTCCAAAAGAAATCGAGAAAATCAGCACGGTCGAAGGCTTGACGGGAATGCCAAACCAGCCCATGATGCCAGCAGTCATAATTAAAGGCAGAAGGTTGGGGACAATGGCCACGACCATCATCCGCCAGGATTTAAACAGGCCGCCCATTAACAGAGAAATCACGACAACCGCAAAAATCAAACTCATAACGAGGTTATC
The DNA here is from genome assembly GCA_002737315.1 of Flavobacteriales bacterium. Lineage (GTDB taxonomy): Bacteria > Bacteroidota > Bacteroidia > Flavobacteriales > Schleiferiaceae > TMED14. Next base: position 5,641 of record NSIH01000043.1, on the reverse strand, counting down.
GATTAGGTACTCCGTCGATCTTAAAAAGATTAGGCCCGCGCCCGAAAAAGTAACATCGAGCTGCTCGCGGTCAAAAATTGCGTCGGCGTTGGCCTGCACGGCCTTAACTACCTTGACCATTTCTGGGCGCGGAAGGTCGCGCACCTGAACGGTAATGCGCATGCGGCGGCCGTCTTTACTGAGCAAACCAGAGGTCAAGGCTGCGTTGGCATCGGCCGCGTCTGAGGGCAGTAAAGCCGCTATCTGGCGCCGTTCTGAAGCCGAGGGAAGTTCATAGAACTCTGGGAGTCCGCCATAAAAGGCCTGGCGGCCAAACTTCATGAAGTCCACTATGCTTAGGCTTCGCGACATGTTTGGAAGGGTGTCGAGCGAACGCTGAAACTCCTCGACCTGGCGAAGGACCGATGACGAATTCACGCCGCCGGGTTCGCGGGTATCCAGAACGATTTCTAGCGGAATAACCCCACCCAATTCCTGCTCAAAAAACCGCATCTGCGTAACCAAGGGGTCGTTGGGATTAATATCCGTGGTGATGTTCCCGGTGGTCTCCATGCGCATCATTCCTATCGTACCAAGGACCGTTAGGGCCAAGGCGCCTAGGTAAACCCAGCGTCGATGGAATTGCGCAATCTTCATCAGCCAATGAACTCCGTCAGAAAGCCACTTTTGCTCTAGGTGCTTGTAGTGCTTAGGACTGGGCGCAGGGAGCCAACTGTAGAGGACTGGCAAAATGGTCATCGAGAGCAAGAAGACCATGACAATGTTGATGGTGGCCGCAATACCAAAGTGCACGAGGGCGTCGCTCGAAGTCAAAATGAAGGTAGAAAAGCCAAGGGCCGTGGTCAGATTGGTAAGCAGCGAAACAAAGGCAATTTTTTTAACGGTGTTAATCAAAGCGGCATTGACGTCTTTTAAGCTCGCATACTCCTGATGGTACTTATTAATAAAGAAAATGCAGTTCGGCACCGCGATTACAATGAGCAGCGGAGGCAAAAGGGCCGAGAACAACGTCAGTTTATAGCCAAGTACCCCGAGCACCCCAAAGGAGCCAACTACCCCTACCCCAACCACAGAAAGAGCAATAAGTGCGGCGCGGCTGCTGCGCATCATAAGGAGCATAATGAGTAGGGTTACTCCGGCGGTCAGGGCCAAGAAAAGGTTAATCTCTGACTTGATGCTGCGCGCGTTCACCATGCGCAGGTAGGGCACGCCCGAGAGCTGAACGTCAAGTCCGGTACGGCGCTCAAACTTCTTGGCCTCAGCCGTAATGCGGTCGAGCATGGGGAAGAAAAGCGCACTGTAGTTACTTGTGTCACTGATGCGCACCGCCATAAGCTGGGTGTTGCCGTCGTGGCTGTTCATAAGCCCTTGGTAGACCGGCAAATCCTTAAGTTGGTCTCGAAGTGCTTCGGCCTCAGCGCGGTTGTCAATGCGGCCGTCGCAGATTGGTAGGGACTCAAAGCGGTCGTTAGAGTCCGGGCCCAAACTCAGGGTCACCGCGTTGTGCCACGAGAGCACATTCAGGACCTCTGGAGTGGCTTCAATGCTGTTGGCCATTTCGATCCATGAGTTCAAAATGTAGGGCGTGAACATTGCGCGGTCGTGCGCAGCCATAAAAATTACGCCTCCGCTGCCTTGCTCAAAATGCTCGTTGAGCGCCATAAACTCGGTGTATACGCTATCGTTTTGGGGCAGCATACGAGCAAAGTGGTAGGATACCTCTACGTTGCGACCGAGGTAGCCCATCAGAACCACGTACAGGGCCCAAAACGCGAGCACAGCCCGACGATTTCTAATCAGGAATTTACCGATTTTCTCCCACATACCCAACAAAGGTAAGGGATTAAAGGCCCTCTAGAGGGAAGAGAATTGGACGACTGGGCACCGCATCACCCTGCATCGGAGCCAGGGTCAAACGGAGCTCATAGCAACCCTCGGCGCAGTTTTGTGGCACCTGAATTAACTCCGTAATACTGGCTTTAGGGTAACGCGCATCCGACCAATTCGTGGACTGGGCAGGCAATCCCCAAAAGGCGCGGTGGGCGGCAAGAGCGCCCCCGTCCTCTTCGGGGTCCACGCTGGGAAGGTCCACCAGCAAATGCCGTACTCCCATGGCCGCCAGCCAGCCCAGAGCCTCGGGTTCAATGGCCGGAGGATTGGTTTGCCGCCAGTCGCGGCTGCTAACGTCGCCAGCCTGCGTCGAGAGAACCAATGCCTCATAGTCCAGCAGGGCAGCAGAACTTTGCTTTAGTGCCTCAAGGGTTAACAGGGCCTCAGTGGGGATTCTCAACACCCTGGCACGCATCACCGACGGAATCCCGAGGTTTATAGCATGAACCGTTTCAAGGGTTAAATGACCCACCGACTCCGTGTGCGTTCCGTGGGCGTGTGGGTTGAACTGCACGTTAAAAAAGTTGACGCTGCCGCCCTGCTCTACCGACCCTACCCAGTCGCCCAGGGCGACGGCCTCTCGGCGCGGACCCTCAATGTACCAGGCTCGAGGACGTCCGAATTCGAAATTTAGGCTGAGGTCATACATGGCTGCGAAGCTAGGGGAATCAGGATTCAAGACCAAATGCATCGCTCGCAACTGCGTCAACCCAGAGCCAGCCCTCGCCCTGAAGGCGCCAGCCTAGCTCGTCGCTGACCATATAGCCCATACCAATCCACTTGGACCAGGCCTCACTGAGGTTACGCCCCCCCGCAGCAGAACGCGGCAGGCCTTCAACGCGCCGGAGCTGGGTCAAAACCTGCTCGTGAAAGTGCTCTTGGTCGCTGAGCTGCTCTAAGTCAAACCAGCCCGATTCCTTATTGGCCAAAACGGCGCCTTGGTAAAGGCTGTTATTGCGCACGTTGGACCTGCGCAGCCGGTGGCCGTCATAGGAGTGCGCCCCAGGGCCAATGCCGACGTAGGGACTGCCCTGCCAGTAGGATGAATTGTGCTTCGCCCGGCATCCTGGGCGGGCGTAGTTGCTGACCTCGTAGCCTTCCCAGCCGAGGCGTTCCACTTCGGAGCGAAGCCACAAGAAATCCTCGGCGGCCCGCTCGTCCCGCGGGGCCTCGCTCCGCCCCTTGGCCACGTCATGAGCCAATGCAGTTCGGGGCTCGACCGTCAAAGCATAGGCCGACAGGTGGGGCGTGCCGAGCTCCATAGCCCGACCAACCTGTTCCTGCCACTCGCCAAGACTGCTGCCCGGCAAGCCATAAATTAAATCCAGACTCATGCTGCTAAACCCGGCATCTTGGGCCCGGCGTACGGCCACCTCGGCATCAACACCTCGGTGTGCACGACCCATCCAATCCAAGCGATCGTCCCTAAAACTCTGAACCCCAACGCTCAACCGATTGAAGCCAGCCCGGCGCCAAAGAGCCAAGCTCGAATTAGTCACGTCTTCTGGATTAACCTCCAAAGTGCATTCGGCGCCAGAATCCAGTCGCAGCCTGCTGCGCAGGGCCTCATTGAGTCGGGTAAAGTCCGCATCGGGGAGCAGGCTTGGGGTGCCGCCGCCCCAGTACAGGGTGCTGGCCTGGGTATCGAAGGGCAGCCGCAGCTCCACCTCACGGACTATGGCATCCACCACCTCGGGAATCTGCTTCAGCAGCGTCGAAAAGTGAAAATCGCAGTAGCGGCAGGCATGCCGGCAAAACGGAACGTGCACATAAACCCCCAGCGGAGGCGCAGAAGCATCCGAAATCACGGCATCGGCAAGGCTAGTCGAAAGGTCGTCCCCTTACCCGGCGTGCTCTGAAAAACCTCGAGTTGCCCCTTGTGGCCCTGAACCGCAATTCGACGGGCAAGACTCAGACCGAGTCCCCATCCGCGCTTTTTGGTGGTGAATCCGGGGCGGAATACCGAACGTTGCAGCGCCGAAGTCATGCCCTTGCCGTTGTCTTCGACATCGATAACTACCTGGTCGCCATGGCGCAGCGCCCGCACCTCAATGCGGCCTTTTTGGTCGGGCAAGGCATCAACAGCATTGCGAATTAGGTTCTCGAGCACCCAGCCCAAAAGAACCGGTTGGTAGCATACCGATGGCAGAGAGGGCGCGATGCTATGGCTCAATTGGATTCCCTTGGGAAGCCGCTTTTGCAGGTAGGCCACGCTGTGGACTATCAAAGGCGCGAGGTCAGCCACCTCGCCGGCTTGGTCGGACCCAATTTTAGAAAAACGGTCTGCCACCGTCTGCAGGCGCTCAAGGTCCTTGCGAACCTCGGCAATCAGAGGGAGGAGGTTGGGCTGGGTCGAGGCCTCATCCTCGAGCACCGTTACCCAACCGTAGAGGGCAGAGAGCGGCGTTCCCAGCTGGTGCGCGGTTTCACGGGCCATTCCGGTCCAAACTTGGTCTTCTTCGGCGCGGCGAGCGCGGTGAAATCCGTAGTACGATAGCAGAAGAAACAGGCCCATAACCCCTAACAGAACCCTGGGGTAGGTGCGCAACTTAGCCAGCGTGGTGGACTCGTACTGGTAGATGTATTGGTACGTCCCCGGCTGCGGTTGAAGCTCGATGGGCGCGGCATACGCGGCCATCACGGTCTTCCAATGGGCAGTATCCGCGGCAGTGGTCTCGTCCCAAAGCACGTTGCGAGAAGAAATAACCCGACCCGCGTCGTCGACCAGGAGCAGGGGAATGGATTCGTTCTCCTCCATTATTTTGGTGGCAAGGGTCAGGTCCACCTCCTGCGAGGCCTGCATAATGTGCTCCACGGCCATAGCCCAACGCGCCACTTCTCTGGCCTCGCGAAGGCGCAAATTTGCCGCTAAAGACTCTGTATACCAAAGCGTTGCCGCAGCAATAACCAGGGCAATCATTAGCAGGCCAGCCTTCCATCTTTGGCGGAGTTGATAAACCGACAGGATTTCTATTGGATTGCGCATTAGAAGCGAAGGTAGCGCGACCTTTGCACTCGATTTATTATGCGATCTCCCGTAGCCTTTCTCTTTGTCCTGGTCCTCTACTTTGCCATGGACCTCTATGTGTACCGCGGCCTGCGGACCCTCGACCCTGCAACTTGGGTCAAGCGCGTCTTTATGGTGGTGCACGGTTTGGGCTACGCCTATGTTCTTTATGGTTTCTTTAAGTACGACCCGTCCGCCCCGTCTGATGAGGTTCGGCGCGGAATGCAAACGTTTATGGTTTGGTTCGTCCTGCTGTACGTTCCCAAACTCCCCATGATTGCCCTCTGGCTCGCCGAAGACTTCGTGCGCGGAGGCTACGCCCTTTTGGGCAGCAACGGATGGCCCGAACGCCGCAAGGCCCTGTCTTGGATTGCCGTTGGCTTGGGTACTATTCCCTTTCTCGGAATTTTGGACGGATGGCAGTTTGGTCGGTCGCGCTACCGCATCAAGCAGCATACTGCGCTTATTCCCGGTCTTCCTGAGGCCTTTCGCGGATTCCGAATTGTGCAGATTTCTGACATTCACAGCGGCAGCTTTACTAACCCCGACGAGGTGCAAAAAGGAATTGACGCAGTGCTTGAGGCCGGGGGCGATGCGGTCGTTTTTACCGGAGATTTGGTGAACAACAAGGCCGACGAAATGGATCCTTGGTTGGCCCGCTTTGCGAAGATTCAGGCTCCTTATGGGGTATACAGCATTCTGGGAAACCACGACTACGGCGACTACATTCCCTGGCCGAGTCCC
>NSIH01000042.1 GCA_002737315.1 Flavobacteriales bacterium | reverse complement strand
ACTGCCACCATCAACGTGATGAGCCTTCTTGGCCAGTCTGTTATGGTTCTGAACCCTGCGGTTGAGGCTGGTGCAAACAGCATCAAGGCTGATTTGAATGTTGCCAACGGAACCTACTTCGTTGAAGTGGTTGTTGACGGCATGAAGAGCGTGAAGCGTGTTGTGGTAAGCCACTAATTCGCTTTAGTTTTTAACGAAGGAGCCCTCCGAATCGGGGGGCTTTTTCTTTTTAGGTACTTTTGTGGCCATGCTACGACTACTAATGCTCTGCTTTTTTGCGGCCACGGGGGCTGCAGCGCAAACCCTTCGGGTGGATCCGCCCCATTGGTGGGTGGGAACCTCCGTCAACCGAATCGAGCTACTGGTTTCGTCGGATTCGGAGATTCAAAAAGTTCAGGTTCAGGGCCCAGGAATAGTCATGCTCTCGGACGAGCCCGCGGCTAATCCGCGCTACCGGTTTGTAACGGTGGAGGTTCAGCCCAACGCTAAACCGGCCAAGGTGGCTTTAGTGGCGAAGTCGGCAAGGGGCAAGGTCCGCACCGAATGGGAGCTCAAGGCTCGCCGAACGCGCGCGGCGGCTCCAGGATTGAATCAGTGTGACCTTATGTACCTGATTACTCCAGACCGATTTGCCAACGCAGACGCGGGCAATGACGATGTCGCTGGAATGGCAGAGCGCGGAGTAGACCGCCAGAAGGCCTATGCGAGGCACGGGGGCGACCTTGCCGGGATGACGGCCCAACTGGACTACCTCAAGTCGCTGGGCGTGACGGCGGTTTGGCCTATGCCCCTGCTGGAGAACAACATGCCTATGGCAAGCTACCACGGCTATGCGATTACGGACCACTACCGCATCGACCCGCGCTACGGGAGCCATAAGGACTACCTGGGATGGGTTGATGGCCTCCATGCTCGGGCCATGAAGGCTGTTAAAGACATGGTGTTTAACCATGTGGGGACTGGGCACTACCTCTACCAAAGCCCGCCAGACTCCAGCTGGTTCAATGCATGGCCTTCGGCGCCAGCTACCGATCCACGGGCCAAGGCCCGCGGTGAAGAAAACCCAAAGTTCACCTCGATTCACCGCTACCAGACCTTGTTTGATCCCTATGCCTCGGCCTACGACCGCGAGCGGCAGATGGACGGTTGGTTTGTGGGATCCATGCCCGACGTCAACGGACGCGACCCGCACTGCGCCCGCTACCTGATTCAAAACAGCCTCTGGTGGATCGAGGAGGCCCAGCTCGACGCGTTCCGCGTGGATACATGGCTCTACCCCGACCAAGCTTTTTTGCGCCAATGGATGGCCGAAGTCAAGGCCTTTGAGCCGCAGTTTTATGTGTTTAGCGAGTCCTGGGTGCACAGCGCGCATGCCCAGGCGTTTTACCTGGATACGCACCCCGACTTGACGGGGGCTGCCGACTTTCCGATGTATTGGGGCCTTAAAAAGGCGGTTGAGGGCCCCAGCGGATGGAACGAGGGCATGGCCGACGTGTACAGCGCCTTGGCGGCCGATTACCTCTATGGTTTTGATCGTGCTGGCGATCATCTGGTGACCTTTCTCGACAACCACGACGAGGGGCGCTTCTTTGGCAAGGTCGGCAAGGACCTCGACCGCTTCAAGCTCGGCTTGGGCATGCTCTACACCCTGCGCGGAATTCCAACGATTTACTACGGCACCGAACTGCTCTTCGCAGCCAAGGACGACCACGGTGCCATTCGCCAGGATTTTGCGGGAGGCTGGCCCGGAGATAAGTCCTCTGGCTTCACGGGTCAAGGCCTTGCGCCCGAGCAGAAGGAGGCACAGGCCTACCTGCGTCAGCTGGGAGCACTCCGCGCAGAGCAAAAGCTCATTGGGCAGGGCCGTTTCATGCAGTTCACCCCCGACATGGGCTCTTTTGCCTATGCCTGGTACTCCGACAGTGAGGTAATTCTGGTACTGGCTAATGGCGACGAAGTGCTGCGGACCTGGCCGGTCGAACGCTTTGTCGAACTGGGTTTAAAGCCAGGAACCCCGGTAAGCGACCTTTTGATCGGAGGCGGATTTAATGCAGAAGCAAGCCTCGATTTCGGAGCCAAGGGAATACGGGTTTTGAAGTTTAACCGATAGCAGACCGTCGGCACCAGACGCGACATAATAAACATACCGCAGGGGCGGGTGTTACTATCTTTGTTCTTATTTAGAATTCTTCCAAAATGCTAAACATCTCTGAAATTGCTGCGGTTAAGGCCGTGGCGCTGATTCGCGAGGAGGGCCTCGACCCCGACACTGCCTTTTTGCGGGTGGGTGTCAAAAGCGGTGGCTGTTCTGGCTTGAGCTACGAAATGACCTTTGTGGCAGAATCTCGAGAGGGCGATCAACTCTTTGAAGACCAGGGCGTTCGTGTTTTGGTTGAAAAAAAGAGCCTGCTTTACCTGCTGGGTACCACCTTGGAATACAGCGGCGGCCTCAACGGGAAGGGTTTTGAGTTTAAAAATCCCAATGCCACCCGAACCTGCGGCTGCGGCGAAAGCTTCGCCGTCTAATTAGTATATTATGAGTCAAGACGAACTGCTGCAAGAGGTTACCGCTACGGATTATAAGTACGGTTTCTACACGGACATCGAAACAGACCGCATGGATGCGGGCCTCAACGAAGACGTGATTCGCCGCATTAGTGCAAAAAAAATGGAGCCCCAATGGATGACGGAGTGGCGCCTTGAGGCCTACCGCATTTGGCTCGAAATGGTCGAACCGGAGTGGGCTAATGTGAACTACCAAAAGGTCAATTTTCAGGCCATAAGCTACTACGCCGCCCCGGTAAAAAAGCAAATTAACAGCCTCGACGAGGTAGACCCTGAACTGCTTAAAACCTTTGAAAAGTTGGGAATTAGCCTGAACGAACAGAAGCGTTTGAGCGGAGTTGCCATGGACATTATCGTGGACTCAGTGTCGGTAGCCACCACGTTTAAGAAGACATTGGCCGAGAAGGGCGTGATTTTTTGTTCCATGAGTGAGGCAATACAAGAACACCCTGAGCTGGTCAAAAAGTACCTCGGGACCGTGATTCCGCGAACCGACAACTACTACGCAGCCCTTAACAGCGCCGTGTTTACCGACGGATCCTTTTGCTACATTCCCAAGGGGGTGCGCTGTCCCATGGAGTTGAGTACCTACTTTAGAATCAACGAGGCCAATACCGGCCAGTTTGAGCGAACGCTTCTGGTGGCCGACGAAGGCAGTTTTGTAAGCTACCTCGAGGGCTGTACCGCCCCGCAACGCGACGAGAATCAGCTGCATGCCGCTGTGGTAGAACTGGTTGCCTTGGATCATGCCGAGATTAAGTACTCCACCGTGCAGAACTGGTATCCCGGCGATGCCGAGGGCAAGGGAGGCGTCTACAATTTTGTGACCAAGCGCGGAATCTGTGAGGCCTACGCCAAGATTAGTTGGACCCAGGTGGAGACCGGCAGCGCCGTTACCTGGAAGTACCCAAGCTGCATCCTCAAGGGCGACTACAGCATCGGCGAGTTTTACAGCGTAGCCCTAACCAACCACCACCAGCAGGCAGACACGGGTACCAAAATGATACACCTTGGTCGCAATACCAAGTCTACTATAATTAGCAAGGGTATTTCGGCAGGCCAGAGCCATAATTCCTACCGCGGACTGGTGCGAATGGGTCCGCGCGCCGAAAATTCGCGCAACTTCAGCCAGTGCGACTCCCTGCTCATGGGAGACCGATGCGGGGCGCATACCTTCCCCTACATCGAAGTCAAAAACTCCACAGCTCGAACCGAGCACGAAGCCACGACGAGCAAGATTGGAGAAGACCAGATTTTCTATTGCCAGCAGCGAGGTCTGAATATGGAGGCGGCCATCGCCTTAATAATCAATGGTTACGCCAAGGATGTTCTCAACCAACTCCCCATGGAGTTTGCGGTAGAAGCCCAAAAGCTCCTGGCAATTAGTCTTGAAGGTTCGGTAGGATAATAATAGCAGTATGTTAGAAATTAGAGAGTTGCACGCCTCCATTGGCGATAAAGAAATTTTGCGTGGGGTCAATTTGACCGTAAAACCCGGAGAGGTACACGCCATCATGGGTCCTAATGGATCCGGAAAATCGACCCTCAGCAGCGTGATTGCCGGCCGTGAGGAGTATCAAGTCACCAGCGGCGACGTGCTATGGGACGGAAAATCCATCCTGGAACTCGCTCCCGAAGAGCGGGCGCACCTTGGGCTATTTCTGGGCTTTCAGTATCCGGTTGAGATTCCGGGCGTGAGTGTTTCGAATTTTGTGAAGACGGCACTCAACGCCGTGCGCGCTGCTCGAGGCGAAGAGGCCTTGGATGCTTCGTCCATGCTTAAAAAAATGCGCGAGGCCCTGCAACTCCTGGAGATGGACAAGGGCTTTTTGAGCCGAAGCCTCAACGAGGGATTCTCGGGCGGTGAGAAAAAGCGCAACGAAATTTTTCAGATGGCCATGCTGGAGCCCCGTCTTGCCATTTTGGACGAAACGGATTCCGGCCTCGACATCGACGCCCTGCGCATTGTCGCTCAAGGGGTCAATGGCCTTCGCTCGGCCAAGGCAAGTTTTGTGGTTATTACGCACTACCAGAGGCTTTTGGACTACATCATACCCGACGTGGTCCACGTGCTTTTGAACGGTCGCATCGTCAAAGTCGGCGATAAATCGCTTGCCTACGCCCTTGAGGAGCGCGGCTACGATTGGATCAAAAAAGAGGTAGAATGAACGATCGCCTCTCTGCGCAGTATTGGCTGCACGAGAAGGAGCTGACGGCCTACTCCAGCGATGCGGTGCGCGATCGGCGCCGGCGCGCGATGGAACTCTTTGAAGCCAAGGGCTTCCCAAGCCAGCGAGACGAAGACTGGAAGTACAGTTCGCTCAAGCCCGTGCTGAGTCCGCACTATGCCCTGAACTCGCCCTGTGCCGCACTCGAGGACGAGCATCTGGAGTATGCCGACATTAAACGCTTCTTGGTCAATGAGTTAGACGCATATCGGGTGGTCTTCTTAAACGGACGCTACACGAGTTGGCTGAGCGATACGACCCACCAGGGATTTGACGTGTGCACGCTCTCGTCTGCCTGGAAGAAGTACCCCGAAACTATCGAACGCTACTTTGCCCAATTGACCGAGGACTTGGGTCCCCTGGCCCAACTCAATACTGCCCTTGCTTGGGACGGAATCTACGTGGTCGTGCCCGACAACGTGGTGGTGGACCGGCCTATTCAGCTTTTGTCTTTTACGAGCGGAGCCGAGCCCCGAGCCATACAAGTGCGCAACCTCGTGGTTTTGGGAGTGAATTCCCAGGTCGAGATCATTGAGCGCCACCAGTCTTTGTCGGACCAGCCGACCTGGACCAATTCGGTGGACGAAGCCTACCTCGCAGAAGGCGCTCAGCTTCGTTGGGTAAAGCTGCAGCACGACGGTCCTTTAGCCTCAATGACCCAGCATACGCGGATTCAGCAGGATCGAAGCAGTCGCTCGCAGGTGCATACTATTAGCACGGGCGGACGCTTCATTCGCAACAACCTCGACATCGTGCTCAATGGCCCCGGCGCAGAGGCCCGCATGCTGGGACTCACCCTGGGCAAGGGCAAGCAGCTTGTGGACCACCACACCCTGGTCGACCATCGCGCGCCGAACTGCATTTCGCACGAGAACTACAAGGGCATCTACGACGAGGGTTCTAAGGGCGTTTTTAACGGAAGAATCTATGTGCACCGCGAGGCGCAAAAGACGGACGCCTACCAGCAGAATGCCAACCTGGTGCTTCACCAGACGGCCGAGGTCAACGCCAAGCCCCAGCTCGAGATTTTTGCCGACGACGTGCGCTGCTCCCATGGCTGTACCGTCGGACAACTCGACGAGGACGCTTTATTTTACCTGCGCGCAAGAGGCATTCGGGAGCCTGAGGCCCGCGCCATGCTGATGCTGGCCTTCGCCGAAGACGCGTTGGCCGGAATCGACCACCCCTCCCTCAATGCCAAGCTGCACAAGCTCATTGCGGGCAAATTAGGGGTTGATTTGACCCTCGACTTGTAAGGATTCGGTATCTTCGCTGCTCCGTCTTAAAGACCGCTGCGATGAACAACTACCGTTTTTGGAATAACGCCCTTGGCTGGACAACTTTTGTAGTTGCCCTAATCACCTATACCCTCACCCTTGAGCCCACTGTAAGTTTCTGGGATTGTGGAGAATACATTACCACTTCGGTCAAGCTTGAGGTGGGCCACCCTCCGGGCGCTCCCGTGTTTCAGCTCATTGCCAACGTCATGTCTCAGCTCGCCTTGGGCGACGTGACGCGCCAGGCCTACTGGGTCAATTTCACGAGCGGACTTTCTTCGGCTCTCTCGATTCCCTTTTTGTTTTGGACCATCACGATGCTCGCCAAAAAACTGGTCCGCGGCGAGGAGTCTTTAGGCCAAAATATTGCGATTTTGGGCTCCGGTCTTGTGGGCGCCCTGGCCTTCACATGGTCGGATTCTTTTTGGTACAGCGCCGTCGAGGGCGAGGTTTATGCCATGTCCAGTTTCTTTACGGCGGCAGCGTTTTGGGCGGCTCTTAAGTGGGAGGCTTCTACCGACCATGACCCTCGTGCCAACCGATGGCTTCTTTTGGTGGCTTATTTAACCGGACTTTCTATTGGGGTTCACATTCTTGTGTTCTTGATCATTCCTGCGGTGGTGATGATCTACTTCTACAAAAACTACCCTAAAGTCACCCTGAGGACTTGGGTTGTGGCAAACGCTGCGGCGGTGGTGGTGCTCGCTTTGGTTTTTGCGGTAATCATTCCTGTTATTTTGCGCTTGTTTGGCCTCTTTGAAATCACGGCGGTCAACAGCATTGGCCTACCCAAAAACTCGGGTTCTGCCCTAATGGCAATTGCTATTGTTGCGGGGGTTTATTTCGGAATTCGTTGGGCGGTAAAGACCAATCGTCCGCTGGTGGAGCAGGGTATTTTGGCCGTGGTGATGATTTTGATTGGCTACTCGAGCTTCGTCGTGCTGGCCGTTCGCTCCAACGCCAACACACCCATTGATGAGAACAACCCCGAGGATGCTCTGTCGCTTTTAGCCTACTACAACCGCGAGCAGTACGGAGACTGGCCCGTGCTTTATGGGCAGAGTTTCAACAGCAAGCTTGACAGCCAAAAGCCCTACAGCGACGGCGCGCCGACCTACCTCTTTAGCGAGGCTACGGGCAGGTACGAGGTGGTCAACGAAGCAAGGGCTGAGAAGCCCAATTTTGCCAAGAGCGACGTGGGATTTTTCCCGAGGATGTGGTCGGATCAAGCCGACCACGTAGAAAACTACAAGAAGATTTTTGGCGCTAATCCCGACAAGAAAATCACGTTCTCCGAGCATTTCAGCTACTTTTTAAATTATCAGGTAGGCCAAATGTGGTTCCGCTATTTTATGTGGAATTTTGCTGGGCGCCAAAACGACGACCAGAACCGCTATGAGCTGGTCAATGGCAACTGGTTGACGGGCATTGACTTTATAGACGAGATGCGTCTGGGCCCCCAGTCCAATTTACCCGACACGATGAAGGCTCAACGCGGACGAAATATTTACTACGCCCTGCCCCTGATTCTTGGTTTGCTTGGTCTGTGGTTTCAGGCTAAGCGCGACCAGCGCAACGCATGGGTCATCACCCTGCTGTTCTTGTTTACCGGGCTTGCCATTGTGGTCTATACCAACCACAAGCCCTTTGAGCCCCGAGAGCGCGACTATGCCTTTGTGGGCTCGTTTTATGTATTTGCGATTTGGGTCGGACTCGGGGTGGTTGCGCTCTATGAGCTGCTGGCTAAGTACCGGTCCACGACGCTGGCCCTGGGTGTTACAGTGCTAACCTTGGGGGTTCCGACCATCATGGTTGCAGAGAACTGGGACGACCACGACCGCAGCAACCGCTACACGGCGCGCGACATCGCCAAGATGTACCTCGACAGCTGCGAACCCAACGCCATTTTGTTCACCAACGGCGACAACGACACCTTCCCGTTGTGGTACGTGCAAGAGGTCGAGGGCTACCGCACCGACGTGCGCATTGTCAACCTTTCTCTCCTTAATACCGACTGGTACATCGACATGATGAAGCGAACGTTCTACGAGAGCAGCCCCGTTCCCTTCTCCTTTACCAAGTCAGAATACGTGCAAGGGACCCGAGACGTTCTTTACTACCAAGAAATGGGTCTTCAAGGCCGTTGGTACGTCAAGGACTTTTTGGACTATGCCAAGCGCAGCGACGATGCCGTGATGTTCACGGCTTTTGGAGGGACCGACAGTCCAAAGAAACTGCAGTTCTTCCCGATGAAGAACTTTCGAGTGCCCATTAACAAGGCCGACGTTATTAAGGCCGGACTCGCTACGGATTCCGCTTTAATTCCCGACTACATTGATTGGAACTGGGGCAGCAGCATTGTTGCGAAGCGCGACCTAATGCTCATCGACCTCATTGCCAATAATGATTGGAGTCGTCCGATATACTTCTCTACTACGGTTGGGAGTTCGGCGAGCTCGTTTTTTTGGCTCCAGGACTACCTGCGCCTAGAGGGCGTTGCCTACCGATTGACGCCTTTTGCTACCCCGGGTGCGGGCAATGGCTATGAGTTCGGTTCGGTAAATACCGACAAGTGCTATAATCTTATGGTAAACCCAGAAGGCCTTGAAGGGCGTTTCAACTTTGGCAATATGGAGGTTCCGGACGTGTTCTTAGACGAGACGGTTCGTCGGTCGACCTACAACCTTCGCGCTACCTATGCCCGTACTGCCCTTGCCCTGGTGCGCAACAGCCAAAACGATAAGGCGATTGAGGTGCTTAATACGGCATCGGCCAAGATGCCGACCTCTAAGCTTGGCTACGACTACTTCTCTTTAGGGCTCATCGAGGCCTACTTCGCGGCAGGTGATAAGAAGACGGCCTTGAGCACCATCGAGGGCTTCAAGACCGACATCGTGCAGCGCTTGGATTACTATGGTCAGTTCAAGGGCAAGCAGGCGCGCCAGGTTCGCGGCGAAATAGATGCCAACCTGCAGTACCTGCAGATGCTTGCTCGGGTGAATCTTCAGTACGCGCAGGGTGATCAGGGAATGGGACTTACCCAGGAAGCCTATATGGCAGACCCGACCGTGCAGCTTTACGAGAAGTACGCGCGCCAGTTTGGCGTGGCAAACCAGCCCCAGCAGTAGCAAGCGGTAACGAGCTACCAAGAACAAAAACGGGGGCCTGAGCCCCCGTTTTTTTGTTTAAAGCGTTCCGCTTCGCGGGTCACTAAAGCGTGCCGCGGCGTTCTTGCTCGCGCTCTATCGATTCGAAGAGGGCTTTGAAGTTGCCTTTTCCGAAGGATTTGGCTCCCTTGCGCTGAATGATTTCAACGAATACCGTCGGGCGGTCCATCAGGGGCTTGGTGAACAGCTGCAGGAGGTAGCCCTCGTCGTCGCGGTCGACCAAGATTCCGAGCTCGCGAAGTGGGGCGAGGTCTTCGTCGATTTTGCCTACTCGGTCAAGGACCTCGTCGTAGTAGGAATCGGGAATGGCCAAGAAGTCAACACCGCGTGCACGGAGTTCGGTTACTGTTTCGATGATGTTGTCGGTAGCCAAGGCGAGGTGCTGCACGCCCGGCCCGCCATAGAAGTCGATGTACTCTTCGATTTGTGACTTTTTGCGGCCCTCGGCGGGTTCGTTGATTGGGAATTTGATGCGGCCGTCGCCATTGCTCATCACCTTAGACATTAAGGCGGTGTACTCGGTGCTGATGTCTTTGTCGTCAAAGGAAACCAACTGATTGAATCCCATTACTTTGGCATAGAAGTCCACCCAGGTGTTCATTTCGCCCCAGCCCACGTTGCCCACCATGTGGTCGATGAACTTCAGGCCGCAGTTAGCGGGCTGAAACTCGCGCTTTAGAGGCGTGTAGCCAGGCATGAAGGCACCTCGGTAGTTTTTGCGCTCCACAAAAACGTGTACGGTATCGCCGTAGGCTTTGATTCCGGCTAAAACCACGCTGCCCTGCTCGTCGGTTAATGTGTAGGGTTCAAAGGCCGATACGGCTCCGCGCGAGGTGGTTTCATGCCAGCTCTTGGTAGCGTCGTCGACCCAAAGCGCACAATTTTTGACGCCGTCGCCGTGCTTGACCAAGTGGTCGTTAATAGGGCTATTCGAGGTAAGGGGCGAAGTGAGCACTAGTATGATCTTGTCTTGCTTTAGCACGTAGGAGGTGCGGTCCTTTAGCCCTGTTTCTAAGCCCGCGTAGGCAAGATCCTGAAAGCCGAAGGCCGTTTTGAAGTAGTGGGCAGATTGCTTGGCGTTGCCCACATAAATTTCGATGTGGTCGGTGCCGTTTAGGGGCAGAAAGTCAGACATGGTGCGAAGTTAAGAGGGGTTCACGGCTTGAAGCCAAACATTGCTAGAGCCAAGACTGGGCATAACCCGGCCACTCGATGTCGAGGGCGTCCTGAGTAAGCCTCAGGGGCCGGAAGGTGTCTACCATCACGGCGAGCTCCTGCGTCTCTTTTTGGCCGATGGATCGCTCGTAGGCACCGGGGTGCGGGCCATGGGGAATTCCGCCCGGATGCAGCGAAATAAAACCTTGCTCGACGTGGTTCCGGCTCATGAAGTCGCCGTCGACGTAGTATATGACCTCGTCGGAGTCAATGTTGGAGTGGTTGTAGGGGGCCGGAATCGCCTTGGGGTGGTAGTCGTACATGCGTGGCGCGAAGGTGCAGACCACGAAGTTGTGTCCCTCAAAGGTTTGGTGTACAGGCGGCGGCTGGTGGATGCGGCCGGTGATGGGTTCAAAGTTCCGCGCATTAAAGGCGTAGGGGTAGTGGTAGCCGTCCCATCCGACCACGTCAAAGGGGTGCGAGGCGTAGACCACGTCATAAATAAGGCCCTCTTTTTTGATTTTGATGGTGAATTCAGCCAGGGCGTCGGTCGGCGCCAAGTAAGTCGGGCGGCGTAGGTCGCGCTCGCAGAAGGGCGAATGCTCGAGGAGCTGGCCAAACTCGTTGCGGTACCTCTTGGGTGTGAGAATGGGCGACCGCGACTCGGTGATAAAGAGGCGGTTGTCGGGCGTGTCAAAGGTGATTTGGTAGATGGTTCCGCGCGGAATCACCAGGTAGTCCCAATCGCCGAACTTAAGGGTTCCGAACAATGAAGTAAGGGTACCGCTGCCCTGGTGTACAAATAGGAGCTCGTCAGAGTCGCCGTTTTTGTAGAAGTATCCGTCGGTTCCGCGCGTGGGGGCCGCGTTCTGCAGGGCCACGTCGTCGTTGAATAGCACCGTGCGGCGCGACGCCAAAAAGTCGGCTTCGGGCTTAACCTTAAAGGCCTGAAGCATGCGCGGGTTGAGGTTGTGGCCGAGTGCGGCCTTGGGGCGGGCGTCAAGGGGCTCCGAGATGGTTTTGATCATCGTCGGCCGATGCAGGTGGTAGAGCAGCGAGGCCATTCCGTGAAAGCCTTCGGTTCCGAAGAGCTGCTCGTAGTGTATGCCCGATCCGTCGGGTTTTTCAAATACGGTGTGGCGCTTTGGTGGAATGCTTCCGAGTTGGTGGTAAAAGGGCATAAGGAATCTTCTATTTAAGGGGTTTTGGACGCAAACTCGCCCGCGCTAAATTCACTGGGTCGGGCGCGGTGAAAGCGCCTTGATTGGTCTCGACTGCCTGCGCCGCCGCGAATTTCGGCTTGATGTTCTGGGCTTGAATTCAAAAGATCTTGGCAGTCTGAGCTGCAGGTGCTCTGGTGCTGGGTGGCGCACTCCGGGCATTGTAAAAACAGCAGGTTGCAGGCCTTATTGGCGCAGTTGCTGTGCCGGTCCCAGGGGCTTCCGCACTGGTGGCAGTGGGCAATTACGTCGTCGCTCACGCGCTCGCCAAGGCGCTGGTCAAATACAAAATTCACCCCCATAAAGGTGTTGTCGAGGCTCTCCTTGGTAACCTGGCGCACGTAGTCGATTATGCCTCCGTGCAGCTGATTGACGTTTTGAAAGCCGTGGTGCTTGAGGTAGGCCGAGGTTTTTTCGCAGCGCACTCCGCCCGTGCAGTAGAGCAATACGGGCGCATCCTCTTTGCCGCGAAGCTTTTGAAGCACCTCGGGAAGTTCCTCTTTAAAGGTGTCGGCTTCAGGCAGAAGCGCTCCCTTAAAATGCCCGACCTCGGACTCATAATGGTTCCTCATGTCTACTATTACGGCGGACTCTTCTTTAGAGAGTTCGTTCCATTGAGCGGCACTGAGGTGCCTGCCTACGTTGGTCACGTCGTACTGGTCTTCGCTTAGTCCGTCGGCTACAATCTGGTGGCGGACTTTGATCGCCAGCTTTATGAAGGACTTGCCGTCGTCTTCTATGGCAAACTTGTAGGGCATGCTGGCGAATTGGGGCCGGTTGTTTAAGGCGGAGTCAAAGGCCTCCCAGTGATGCTGCGGTATGCTGATTTGAGCGTTAATGCCTTCACGGGCGACATAAACCCGGCCTAAAACTCCTAAGGCATCCCATTCTAAAAACAGCTGCTCGCGAAGGGTCTTGGGGTCTTCAAGGCGCACGTAGCGGTAGAACGAAAGGGTCCGTCGCAGAAAAGGTTCCGCGGCGAGACGTCGCTCTAGCGTGGCGCGGTCATAGATGTTGCTCAGTACCAGCTTCGGACGCTTTTTGGGCGAACTGCGTTGGGATTCTAGACTATGATCCATACTGCAAAGGTCGTGCACCCGCGCGAGAGTAAAACATCCTTAAGTTGCGGTCCGCAGCGTCGCTTCGAGGGCCTAACTTTGAGACGATGAACAAGGTTTTGGTACTTGGAGCGGGGGGTCAAATTGGCACCGAACTCGTGGCGGCCCTACGCGCAGAGCGGGGCTCAGAAAATGTGTGGGCGGCTGACCTTCGGGCTGATGCCTTAACCCAGCCGGCTGTGGCCCTGGACGCCACCGACTCGGCGGCCCTGCGCGCCTTGGTGCAGCGCGAGGGAATTCGCGAGGTCTACCAACTCGTAGCCATGCTGAGTGCCACGGGCGAGAAAATGCCCGCCAAGGCCTGGGCCCTCAACATGGACACCCTGTTCATCGTGCTCGACATGGCCAAAGAGGGCCTGCTCGACCGCGTGTTTTGGCCCTCGTC
>NSIH01000041.1 GCA_002737315.1 Flavobacteriales bacterium | reverse complement strand
GGTCAAGCAGGGCAGTGAAACACGCGTATTGGGTAGGTTTACGCCTTTTTTGGACTTGAGGACTCCGCCCTGAATAGTTTCGGCCAGCACCTCGTCGACCCCATTGGTAGACAACACCTTGAGCAGAAGTTTACCGTCGTCAAGCAGAATACTTTCGCCAGCCTTCACGTCGCGCGGGAACTGCTGGTAGGTCATGTACACCTTCTTTTTAGTGCCCTCGCACTTGGTTGTGGTGAAGGTTATCAAATCCCCCGGCTCAAGAAAGGCGCCGTCTTCTACTACCCCAATGCGGAGTTTGGGACCCTGTAGGTCAGCCAGAATCGCGACGTGCTGGCCTGTTTCTTTGAGAATTTCGCGAATTAGGCGAATGGTTTCGCGGTGCTCGTCGGCAGAACCGTGCGAGAAATTAATGCGGAGTACGTTCACACCAGCCTCTACAAGTTGGGTCAAAATGGCCTTAGAAGAAGAAGCGGGGCCTAGAGTGGCTACGATTTTAGTGCGTTTCACGGATGGATGTCCTTAGGGGGTTCATAAGCAAGTTGGGCATGCTCGGGGGGCGTCAGGCTTGTGCGGGGGTTGCAGCCAAGCAATCCAGGAACGTCTTTGAGGAAGCCCTGCAA
The DNA here is from genome assembly GCA_002737315.1 of Flavobacteriales bacterium. Lineage (GTDB taxonomy): Bacteria > Bacteroidota > Bacteroidia > Flavobacteriales > Schleiferiaceae > TMED14. The sequence goes on along the minus strand of NSIH01000041.1, from coordinate 12,600 downwards.
ATTTACAATTTCTTGACTACTTAGCGGGGGATCAAATATTAAGAAGGCTTTAATTCCGCGCGGACGGCTTAGAAAAAGCGAGGCCGAGGCTTCTGGCTCAAGGTCTGCAAAGAGGCTGCCCGCCTGCGTAGGGGCCGTACCGGGCTCCGGTTCAAGGCTATGGGCCGCATTCCAGAGTAGGCTGTAGCTGCGCGGACCCTCTTCAAATCGGAACATCGCATGCGCAAAAACGCCGCGATGGGTCTTGAGAATCCAATCCTTGCCTCGGGCAAAAGACCAACCGAGGGCCTTGTTGAGCCTAAATACTAAAGGAACCGCGTCGAGGTCGGTGCTCAGGCTCCAAACGTCGGGCAGTTCGTCGCTACTTAGTTCGAGAACGAGTCGCTTTGCCAATTTTCAGCGCTTTACATGCTGCTTGCGCGGCGGCTTCTTCGGCAGTTTTTTTGGACTGTCCGCTGCCCGTTGCTATTTCTGCATCGTCGAGTAAAAAGGCAACCGTGAAGCGGTTGCGGTCGCCGGCATGGTCGCCAACTAAGTCAAATTTAAAAGTTTGACGTTTTTTTTGAATCTCCTCGATGAGCAGGCTCTTGTAGCTAATCACCTCGTTCTCGACCTTATTGAAGTTCACAAAAGGGTCGAGAATTCTACGGTGAATCAGGTATCGGGCCGAGGCCCAGCCGCGGTCGATGTAGACGGCGCCCACTAAGGCTTCGAGCGTGTTGCCGGGCACCGACGAGGCCTGTCCGTTACGCATGCGCCCCTGTTCCATCCATTGGGGAATTCCCATTTTTTCGGCAATGCGGTTCAATGCTTTGCGGCTGACCACCTTGGATCGCATGGAGGTGAGGTAGCCCTCGTCTCCGTTGGGGTAGCGCTCGTAGAGGTACTCGGCCATGAGTATGCCCAAAACGGCATCGCCCAGGTACTCCAAGCGCTCGTACCGCATGTTGGCACTTCGTTGGTTGGCGTCGGTCTTGACTTTGCGCCGAAAGGCGGCAAGATAAATTCCGGGGTCGTTGGGGCGGAGCCCCGTCATTTGCTTAATTGCGGCCAGAAGTTCGCGATGCTCCGGCGGGGCGGAGCGAAACAGGCGAAAGAGGGCCTGCAGCATTTAAACCTTCTTGAAGATCACCGATGCGTTATGGCCGCCAAAGCCAAAGGTGTTCGATAGCGCAGCGCGCACAATGCGCTTTTGGGGCGTTCCGAAGGTGAAGTTCAACTTAGCGTCAAGCTCGGGGTCGTCCGTAAAGTGGTTTATGGTCGGAGGGATGGTGTCGTGGTAGACCGAAAGCACCGCAACAGCAGCCTCGAGGGCGCCAGCGGCCCCCAGCAAGTGGCCCGTCATTGACTTGGTCGAGCTGATGTTTAGTTGGTAGGCATGCTCGCCAAAGACAGAAAGAATGGCCTTGCTCTCGGCTATGTCGCCCAAGGGGGTTGATGTTCCGTGAACGTTGACGTAGTCAATATCCTCTGCCGTCATTCCGGCATCGTTGAGGGCATTGCGCATGACGTTGCGCGCACCGAGGCCGTCGGGGTGCGGAGCCGTCAGGTGGTAGGCATCGGCCGAAAGGCCTCCGCCCGCCAGTTCTGCATAGATTTTTGCTCCTCGTGCTTTGGCGTGCTCGTACTCTTCAAGTACAAGGGTCGCGCCGCCCTCGCCCAATACAAAGCCGTCGCGGTCCTTATCGAAAGGCCTGGATGCCGTGAGGTAGTCGTCGTTGCGCGTAGAAAGAGCGTGCATGGAGTTGAATCCGCCTATTCCGCCCACCGAAACAGCGGCCTCAGAACCGCCTGCGATAATGACGTCAGCCTTGCCCAAGCGAATGAGCATGAGTGCGTCTATAATGGCGTTGGTCGACGAGGCACAGGCCGAGACCGTGGTGTAGTTTGGTCCGCGGTAGCCGTACTTCATCGAGATGTAGCCGCCACAGATGTCGGCAATCATTTTGGGAATGAAGAATGGGTTGAAGCGCGGATTTTCTCCGTTTTTAAAGTACTCGCCGTACTCTTCGGTAAGGGTATCCATGCCCCCAACCCCAGAGCCCCAAATAACGCCAATGCGGTCTTTGTCGGGATGGGAATCTTCGAGCCCTGAATCGGCCACCGCCTGCTCTGCGGCAATTAAGCCCAGGTGGGTGAAGCGGTCCATGCGGCGCATTTCTTTGCGCTCGATGAAGTCCTCTACGTTAAGGCCCTTAACCTCGCAGGCGAACTGCGTTTTAAACTTGGACGCGTCAAAGTGCGTAATAGGCCCAGCACCACTGCGACCCTGAAGCAGGGCATCCCAAAATTCGGGAACAGTGTTGCCAATGGGCGTCAGAGCCCCAAGCCCTGTGACTACGACACGCTTGAGTTCCATGAGGAAGAAATTAGGCCTTGGCGGCCTCGATGTAGCTAATCGCTTGGCCTACGGTGCCGATGCCTTCCGCTTGGTCGTCTGGAATGCTGATGTCGAATTCCTTCTCGAACTCCATGATGAGCTCAACGGTGTCTAGGGAGTCGGCGCCCAAGTCGCCCGTGAAGGAAGCTTCAGAAGTGACTTCTGATGCGGGAACTCCCAATTTGTCTATGATAATGCTGTGAACGCGTGAGGCGATGTCGGACATAACTAATTTTTTAGAGTCATTTGTGGGTGCAAAGAAAAGCCAATCTTTGGAATTGTGGTGCATTTCACCCCCTACCTTTAGCCTGTGATTACCCAAAAAGTCGTAATTCTTGCATCCGGCGGCGGCAGCAATGCTAGTGCCCTATTGGATTTATGGGCCAATGGCCCCATCGAAGTAGTCGGAATTTGGACCAATAGAAAAAACGCTGGGGTATGGAATCGGGACCTCAAAGTGCCCGTTTACCACTTTGATCCGCAAGAAGACAGCCTGCGCCTGCTCGAGCTTTGGCAGGGCATGAACGCGACCGCACTGGTGCTGGCGGGCTATTTAAAGCCGGTTCCCGCCCTTTGGATTCAGGCTTTTGGCGAGCGATGCTACAACATACACCCCGCGCTGCTCCCGGCTTTTGGCGGTCATGGAATGTACGGACGCCATATTCACGAGGCCGTAGTTGCGGCGGGATGCCGCGAGTCGGGCTTGAGCATCCATCGCGTCAGCGAAGCCTACGACGAGGGCCCGGTTCTCTTTCAAATGCGGACTCTTTTGCACCCCGATGAACATGCCGACAGCCTGTCGGCGCGCATTCTCGAGGGAGAGCACTGGGCCTTTGGTCGCGTGGTGGCGGCTGACCTTCTCGGCGAACCTCTGCCCATCGAACTCCCCGAGGGATGGTACCGGTAGATTTGTTTACCGACGGGGCCGCCAAAGGAAACCCTGGCCCCGGGGGCTACGGTGCAATTTTGCGCAACGGCGCCAACGAAAAAGAACTGAGCGGTGGATTCTTTCACACGACCAACAACCGCATGGAACTCATGGCCGTAATCGTCGGCCTGGAGGCCCTAAACGCGAGCTGCGCGGTGCGTGTGGTGAGCGACAGCAAGTACGTGGTAGACGCCTTTAACAAGCGCTGGATTGAGGGCTGGAAGCGCCGCGGCTGGGCTAAAGTCAAAAACCCCGACCTATGGAAGCGCCTCCTAAAGGCCATGGAGGGCCATAAAGTGCATTTTGAATGGGTGCGGGGGCACAGCAGCCACCCCGAAAACGAGCGCTGCGACGTACTTGCGGTAGCCGCATCGCTTAACCCCAAAGAAGAGGATCGGGGCTACTTCGTCGATTAAGCCTTGGCGAGCTTGTCTGCGATCGAACGGTCGTTCATTAGCCGGGGGACCTTGTTTTGCCCGCCCAACTTGCCGACGGACCTCATATAGGTTATGAAGGAGTCGCTGCCCAGGGCGCGGACCACGCATGGTCGGAGGATTCCGCTTGAAATCAGGTCGTGGTAGTAGCTGTTTTTGGTTTGCAGGGCAAGGTCGAGGCTTAGGGCAAAGGCCTGAAGGTCTGACGGGGCCTGGTCAAAGGCAATAAACCACTCGTGGTAGGGGAGTCCGCCCTCAGAAGGATTCACCTGGGGGGCAACGGTGAATTCGCGAACCTTCCCGCCCTGGGCCGACACGGCGTGGTCGAGGGCATGCTCCACCTCAGAACCGATTACGTGCTCGCCGAAGGCCGAAATGAAGTGCTTGATGCGGCCGGTAACGCGGATTCGGTAGGGCGAGGTGCCCACGAATTCCACGGTGTCGCCGATGCTATAGCCCCAAAGCCCAGCGTTGGTGTGCATGATGAGCGCATAGTTTACCCCAACCTGCACCTCGGCCAGGCTTAAGCGGGGCGGATTCTCGTCGAAGAAGCGGTCGGCCGGCACAAACTCGTAGTAAATTCCGTTGTCGAGCAGCAGCAGCAGGTCGAGGCTGTCGGGCTGGTCCTGGTAGGCAATAAAGCCCTCTGAGGCAGGATAGGTTTGCACAATGGGAATCCGACGGCCAAAAAGTTCTTCAAAGCGAGCGCGGTAGGGCTCAAAGGCGACTCCGCCCGTGACGAAGACTTCTAGGTCAGGAAAAACCTCGCCTACCGACGATTTACCGCTAACCTCGAGAAGGCGCTCAAAGTACATCTGCACCCAGGGCGGTATGCCCGAAATGAGCGACATGGGGGCGTTCAGGGTCTCGCGAACTACGGCTTCAATTTTCTCTTCCCAGTCTTCTATGCAGTTTGCTTCCCAAGAGGGCTTGCGGTTTTTTTGAAGGTAGGCGGGCACAAAGTGTGCGGTAATTCCGCTCAATCGGCCGGTAGGGATTCCATTTTTGTCTTCGAGCACGGGACTGCCTTGCAGAAAGATCATGCTGCCGTTGACCATTTTGCTGCTGCCGGTGGCGCGCATGTGGGCAAAGAGGGCGTTGCGTGCCGAGGTGATATGGTAGGGGACGGACTCTTTAGTCAGGGGAATGTACTTGGCCCCTGAGGTGGTTCCACTGGTTTTGGCAAAGTAGGTAGGCCTTCCGGGCCAAAGAACGTCGGATTCGCCGGCGACTACGCGGTCAATGTAGGGCCTCAGGCCTTCGTAGTCGCGCAGGGGCACTGCCTGCACGAGGTCTTGATGGCTGCGCACCTCGCTAAATCGATGGTCTTGGCCAAAGGAGGTTGCAGAGGCCTTGGCCATGAGCTGCGCCAGGGTGCGCTGCTGGCTTTCAATGGGTTTGCTGGCCCAGGCCCGCGTTTGACGGTCTGCAATTGCGGCCCATTGGACGGCGGCAAATTCTTTGAGGCTGCGCATAAGGGGTAACGAAACGGTGGACTATTTGCGGTATCCGAGTTCTTCGGCCGCATTGATGGGGCGCCCGTGAATCCAAATTTCAACTTTAAACGCGATAGGGTTTTCGGGGTCTTGCTCCAGGAGGCGACCAAGGGTTTCTCCCTTGCGAAGTTCGGATCCAACGCGGGTTTTGACCCGACTTAGGCCGATGTAGCGGCTGACGCGGTCTTCGGAGTGGTGAAGGGTTATGGAGTATCCCAGGGAATTGGTTCCGTCGATGGCCAAGACGGTTCCGTTTTCAACGGCGACCACGTCAGACGGCCTAAGGGCGTCGATCTCTAGGCCATAGCGTCCTTGCGCCGGATTCGCGGTTCGTAGGGCCAAACCGGCCACGGGCTGAACCATTTCACCGGGTTTGGTGACGGCGGCCTCACGAGCCTCCACCTCTTGACGAAGCTTGAGTTCGCGTTCGCTGGTTTTGAGCCGCTCTGCCGACCAGCCCACGGGAGGACTGGCTGCGCTGGTCAGGGTGTCGGGCGGAAGGGATCCGCCCACCATAAACTGGATGTGCTGTATGAAGGCCTCTTGGTAGGCGACCAGGTCAACCAGCGAGTCGGTCACAGCGTTGAGCTTCACGGCATCGCGGCGCAGCGAGGTGCTGGAGTAGCCGGGTATGTACTCCCGCAAAGGGGTATAGGCAATTAAAAAGGTCGTCGAAACGATTAAAAACAGCACGGACCCACCGACCGACAAAAAGACGTTGCGCCGGTTGAGCACCATAGAGAAGCGCTCTTCAAAGGAGGATTCGTCAAGCAGCACCAAACGGTAGCGATGCCGCCACTTGGACAGCCAGTGCTGAAAAACCTCTTTGCGGCTGCGACGAGCGGACTTTTTCACATTTTCAAAGGTAAGGAATACGCCAAGCGCTGCCCGCGCTAAGGTCATAACTTTGGCATTGTGACGTTAAACTCCTCATGCGCCCGATTTATCTAGTTCGCTTGCTTGCTTTTGGCTTGTTGGCCGCGGTTGCCCTTGGGGGTTGCAGCCGCGACAAAGACCGTTGGCTCAACAAAAAGTACCACGAACTCACGGCGCGATTTAATCCGCTTTACAATGGTCAAGTAGCATACGATCAGGCTATTAAGGAATTAAGTGAGGCCCACAAAGACGATTTTACGCAGCTTATTTTGCTGGACGATTGGTCGAGTGCCGCCCTTAACAGCCCGCCCTACCAAAAGGCGAAGCGCGCGGTAGAGAAGGCCAACAAGACCATTCGCGGGCACAGCATGGTCTTTAAAGGCAAGCAGGCGAATCCGGCGGTTTTTGATGCTTATTTGCTGATGGGTCGCGCCCAGTTCTTGATGGGTTTGGACGCTCCGGCCTCGGAGGCATTCAGTATTGTAGCGCGTTTGAGTGAGGATCCCAACCAGCAGGTCGAGGCCCAGCTCGAGCGCGTGGAGCTGCTTGCCAGGCAGGGGAATGCCGCTCTGGCAGAGCCGATCTTGTATGAGGTGGAGCGCAAGGGCGTACCCAAGAAGTGGGATTATCGAGTGCATCGGATTAAGGCGAGAATGGCTATTGCTGGCCAGGATTGGCTAGGGGCTGCGCAGGAGGCTTCGAGTGCTTCGGCTTTGGCGCCGAGGGCGGACCTCAAGGCGCGTTATGCTTTTTTGGCGGCGCAGTTGTTTGAGAAAGCCTCGGAGCCGGAGCGGGCCCGCCGCATGTATGAGGTCTGTTTGAAGGCCCAGCCCAGGGATTACGCGATGCTGCTCGAGGCTCAGTTGCGGCGGAGCCTCAATGGCGGCGGAGTGAATCCTAAAAAGTTGTTTCAGGAGCTGCACGAGCTGCTGCGGGAACCGAAGAATGCGGATTTTGCGGACCGGATCTATTTTTCTTTAGGGGAGTTGGCGCAGCAATGGGACGAGGAAGACAGGGCCTATGGCTACTACCAGCAGTCGTTTGCTGCCGGACGCAGCGAGCGGCCCATGGTTTTGGGCTTGGCGTATGCGCGTCATGGCGCGATGGCTTTGGAGCGGCAGGCTTATGCAAGGGCTCAGGTTGATTTTGATTCGGCCGCTTTGGTTTTGCCCGCAACGTTTATGGGCCGAGAGGGATTTCAGAAGAAGGCAAAGAGTTTGAAGGCTTTGGTCGAGGCTCTTTCGTTGGCGGAGTTGGGTGATTCCTTGGTTCGGCTTTCGCTCCGGAGCGATGCGGATTTGGAGCGCCAGTTTGAGGTTTATATCGCGAATTTGAAGAAGGCGGACGACGCGGAGGCAGAGCGGCAGAGGCGCTTGGCTCAGTTGGCGGAGTTGCGTTCGGCTAGTGCGGAGTTGGATGCGACGGCGCCCGCGGCCGGCGGCGCAGCCGGCGGCGGCTGGGCGGTCTACGCCCCGGCGCTGCGCGCCAAGGGCGCCGCCGCATTCCGTCAAAAATTTGGAGAACGCCCCAACGTCGATAACTGGCGCCTGAGGTCCAGATCCAGCGAATGGATGCAGCAAACAACCTCAGGCGACAAGGCATCCAAACCTGGCAGCAGGGATGGTTCGCCAGACGGTTCCGCTGAGGGCTCCGCTGAAGGTTCCGCTGAAAGCTCCGCTGAGGGTAAAACCGGCAATACTGAATTCGAAGGCCCCGAATCGCGCTACCGCACCTCCTACTATTTGGCCCAGATTCCACGCGAATCCCATAAACTAGACAGCGTCAAGCAGTCCGCCTGCGTTGCCTGGTCTGAGGTTGCCGCCGCCTACCGCGACGGTATGCAAGACCCCTCCAAGGCGGTGTCGGCCTACCGAAGCGCACTTCGTGGATGCCCCGACCACCCTGAGGCGGCACGGTGGTGGTACGCCCTATTCCGCTTGCACCTCGACCTCAAAGAGAACCTTCAGGCCGACGAGGCAAAGAAGGAACTACTGGACCGCTTTCCTGGCAGCGAGGCAGCGGCGATTGTGCGCCGAGGCAGCGCTCCGCGCGCAGCAGAATCGGTACCGGCGGCATCCGCAGCATTCCTTGCTTTGCGCGATGCGGTTTCTCAGCGGCGTTGGCGCGACGCCCTGCGGGCTAGTGAGGGGGTTTCGTGGCCAGAGTCCGAGCGCGCAGCTGCAGCCCTTCTCCGCGCTATGGCCCTTGGAGGGCTTGAAGGCCGAGCCGCCTATGCCGACGCACTGCGCAAGGTGGTGGCGGACTTTCCGTCCAGTCCTCAGGCCGCCGCTGCCCAAACCTATTTGGCAGAACTCTCGGCAGTACCGGCCCAAGAACCCCCGGTCAATGCCGAGAATTTGAAGCTCTTTGTTGCTGCGCCTGCGGCGCCCCACCAATTGCTCCTGCTAATCCCAACAGGATTTGACGCCAATGCCATCCGCAACACCGTGGCCCGCATTCACAGTTTGGACTTTGCCGACAAACCCTTGGGACTGCGGACTTTGCCATGGAACGATAACTTCGAATTAATTATTGTGGATGGTTTTAAATCCGCGGCCGAAGCGCTTGCTTACCGGGACCAGATCCGCCGCAACCCAGACCTGAGCAAAACGCTTCCCATGGAACGCACTGCTTTTTGGCCGATTACTGTGCCAAATTTTTCGCACCTTTACCGCACTAAAGACGAGGCGGCCTACCGCACGTTTGTACAACGCAACTACGGAACGCTATGATAAATCCAATTAAACGCACTTCTGATTCGCCCCATGAGCACAACCGCATTGTGGAAGGCGCCGTTATCGAAGGAAGCATTCAGTCCCCAGTGGACATTCGCATTGACGGAATTCTTAAAGGCAGTCTGCGCACTCAAGGCAAGCTCGTAGTGGGCCCAACAGGCTCTGTTGAGGGCGATGTAGTGGCCGCAGAGGCAAGTATTGCGGGCAAGCTCAAGGGCAGTCTCGAGGTAAAGGGCTTAACCGTTTTGGCGCAGACCGCGCAAATTCAGGCCGAGCTGTTCACCGGCCAAATCAGCATTGAGGCCGGCGCCCAATTCTCGGGCAACTGCAACATGGGGCCAAGAGAGCCAATTTCTAAGCCCATTAACCCTCAGTCGACCAGCAATCCGGCCGTTCAGGCCCCGGCACCAGCGGTCGCCGCGTCCTAATTCATGGCGCACAAGTCGAACTACGGGCTTGCCATGGGCATGGCCGGGCAAATGCTCGGGACCATTGTACTGGGAGTTTTTGTGGGCGACTGGCTCGATTCGGAGGAACCCTCGCGAAACGGTCAGCTCTGGGGTGGTCTGGTCGGAACCGTTTTAGCCATAGTCTTAGTCGTCAGTCAGGCACGCAAAAATCAAGGCTCGTGAAGGGGGCTCTAACCTCCTTGGCAGGGGCTTATGCCGCCCTAGCTTTCACTACGTGGGCGCTGTGCCAGGCCTGGGAGATTCCTTTCTATTATTTGGGAATTTTGTGGATAGCCGTCACGGGAATCACCCTGTTTTTATTTTCCTTCGCTCTAGAGCGCAAGCAGCCCAAGGCCTTTGTTTGGGTAGTTTTAGGGGGCGGAATGCTGCGCATGCTTCTGGGCGTGGCGACTATTGTTCTACCCCTTAGTATGCGCCAGCCCGAGGGCTACCGTGCCCAGGCCCTTCAGTTTGCCGCGCTTTTTTTTGTTGCCACCCTTTTTGAAACTTGGGTCGCGGTAAAACGAGCAAATAGCCTGCAGTAAAAGGGCTCTTCCTTACTATCTTTGCCGCGCAATTCGGGATAATGTTTTTACGCTACTGCTTACTGTTTTTTGCCGCCAGCGCTGGGTCATTGGTAGCATCCTCGGACTCTAAACTGTCGGGGCAGCATAGCGTGGGTTCGTCTCAAGGCCATGAGAGCCATGCCGCCGAGGCTCATGACGGCGACCACGCTGCATCGGAGCCAGATGAGGCGGTCTTCAATCCAAAAGAAATGATCATGCATCACATTGCAGACAGTCATGGCTGGCACATAATGGATTGGAATGAAAGAGAAATCGGCATTCCCTTGCCTGTTATTCTTTGGACCCGCGAAGGATTGGTGGTTTTTTCGTCTTCGTTGTTCCATCACGACAGCGAGGGAATGCATGTGGCGGAGTCCGGAGGACAGCGCTTTGTAAACCTTCACGAGAAAATCTACTACGCATCCGACGCGCCCAACGAGCATGGAATTTATGCCCAGGCAGATCCAATTACCCACGAGGTTACCAACCTACAACCCTGGGATATTTCGATAACTAAAAACGTAGCCTCGCTCTTTGTTAGCGCAGTAATTATCCTCGTCCTTTTTACAAGGGCTGCCAAGTTCTACGCCAAAAACAGTGATGCTGCGCCCCGAGGTCTTGCCGGTTTTGTAGAGCCCCTTGTGGTTTTTGTGCGCGACGACATTGCTAAAAATAATATTGGTCCGCACTACAAGAAGTTTGTGCCTCTTTTGCTCACCATCTTCTTCTTCATTTGGGTTAATAACCTGATGGGCTTAGTGCCATTTTTCCCTGGTGGAGCCAATGTTACTGGCAACATTGCCGTAACCATGGTTTTGGCCTTTGTGGCTTTTGTAGTCACTAACTTCAATGGGAAACGACATTACTGGAATCACATTCTTTGGATGCCAGGCCTGCCTGTGGCGGTTAAGCCATTGCTTGCCATTGTGGAAATTATTGGCATATTCACCAAGCCTTTTTCGTTGATGATTCGTCTTTTTGCCAACATCACCGCAGGACACATCATTGTTTTAAGTCTAGTTTCTCTAATTTTCATTTTTGAAACCCTTTGGGTTAGTCCTGTCTCCGTATTGCTCACCCTCTTCATTTCTGTTTTAGAGCTATTGGTAACGGCGTTGCAGGCTTATATTTTTACTCTTTTGACCGCGCTCTACCTTGGGGCCGCATTGCAGGAAGAGCACCATTAAACGTTAATTTTAATTCAAATCCCTAATATCTTACTATCATGACCGGAAGTATCGCAGCACTTGGAGCAGGTTTAGCCGTTATCGGCATTGGCATCGGCATTGGCCTAATTGGCGGTCGCGCCATGGAGGCAATTGCGCGCCAGCCAGAAGCCACAGGCAAAATTCAAACTAATATGATCATCTTATCAGCGTTGATCGAAGGGGCCGGCTTGTTTGGCATCGTCGTAGCGTTGTTGGGCATTTAATACTAAAGCATTCTTCGGCGCACGCTGTCCTAAGGGCGGCGATGCGTCTCTAATGTAAAATTTATAATCGAAGAAACGCCGTATAATGGATATCGTAACTCCAGGCTTTGGCCTCATTTTTTGGACAACGCTGACGTTTTTCCTCCTGCTTTTCCTTTTGGCGAAGTTTGCGTGGAAGCCGATTCTCCAAGCCGTTCAAGACCGCGAAGAGTCCATCAACGCAGCCTTGAAGGCTGCCGAGTCGGCCAAGTCTGAGGTTGCCGCGCTTCAAAACAGCAATGAGCAATTTCTCAAAGAGGCTCGCGAGGCTCGTGAGGCTATGCTCAAGGAGGCTCGAAGCATGCGCGACAAAACCATCGCTGACGCCAAGGAGGCCGCTTCGGAAGAAGCCTCCAAGGTTCTAGAGCTGGCGCGCATTCAAATCGACAACGAGAAGAAGGCGGCTATGGCCGAGGTTAAAAACCAAGTGGCTCAATTGGCCATTGACATGTCGGAACGCATTCTGCGCGCCGAGCTTAAAGATGCAGAGGCCCAGCGGGCTCTCGTCGATAGGGCAATGCTAGACCTTAAATCCGGCAACTAGGTTATGGGCTCAATGCGCGTTTCGAACCGCTACGCCAAGGCACTCCTGGATCTCGCTCGCGAGCGTCAATCGCTTGATGCAGTGAAGCAAGACAGCGACCTGCTGCTTGCCGTGATTCAAGAAAGTCGTGACTTGCGCAGCTTTTTAAAAAGCCCGATAATTAAGCCCGACCAAAAGATTAAAACGTTTAAGTCGGCCTTCGCAGGCCAGCTTAATGACCTGACCGATGCCTTTTTGGAGCTGCTGGTCAAGCATGCCCGCGAGGAGCACCTACAGGGCATCCTCCAAAACTACAACAGCCTCTACTTTGCCGAGCGCAACGTGGTTCGGGCGCGCATCACCGCAGCGAGTCCGCTCAACGCAGATCAAGTAGCTCGGCTGCTAGATCTTCTTAAAACGCCAGAGTCTTCTGACGTGCAGCTGGAGCAGGTCGTGGACGAGTCCCTAATTGGAGGCTTTGTGCTTCGCGTGGCCGACCAGCAAGTGGACGCCTCCGTAGCGACGGCTCTTGCCACCCTGGATCGTGAATTTCAGAAAAACTTATACATCGCCGATTTTTAAACTACCACCCCATGTCAAACGTAAAACCTGCAGAGATCTCAGCCATACTGCGCCAGCAACTATCTGGTTTCGCATCCGAAGCACAGCTTGAAGAAGTTGGAACAGTACTTCAAATTGGCGACGGTATTGCCCGCGCTTATGGAATGGACAACGCCCAGTC
>NSIH01000040.1 GCA_002737315.1 Flavobacteriales bacterium | reverse complement strand
CATGCTGAGTGCCACGGGCGAGAAAATGCCCGCCAAGGCCTGGGCCCTCAACATGGACACCCTGTTCATCGTGCTCGACATGGCCAAAGAGGGCCTGCTCGACCGCGTGTTTTGGCCCTCGTCCATTGCCGCTTTTGGACCGACCACTCCGCGCCTGAACACGCCTCAATTCACCGTCATGGACCCGACCACGGTCTACGGCGTCAGCAAGCTCGCCGGAGAACTCTGGTGCCAGTACTACCGCCAAAAATTTGGGGTGGACGTGCGCTCGCTGCGCTACCCGGGATTGATTTCGTGGAAGACGCCTCCGGGCGGAGGAACTACTGACTACGCTATCGATATTTTTCATGCGGCACGGCGCGAGGGGCGCTACACGAGTTTTTTGGGCCCCGATACCCGCCTGCCCATGATGCACATGGAAGACGCCATTCGGGCGACGCTGCAGCTTATGGCGGCCCCCAAGGAGTCGTTGAGCGTGCATACAAGCTACAACGTGGCAGCGGTGGATTTTAGTCCCGCAGAGCTTGCCGCGGCCATCGCAGCGCGCATGCCGGGCTTCACTATCGACTACCAGCCGGACTTTCGCCAAGCAATTGCCGACAGCTGGCCCCAGCGCATTGACGACGCTGAGGCTCGCCGTGACTGGGGATGGAGCCCGCGCTACGACCTCGACGCCCTGGTCGACGACATGCTTGCCCACCTATAATTTTTGCTTTTAGGCCCTGCTGGTTTGGGCTGTATTGTCTTTAAGAAAGCACCTGCCGGAAGGTCAGATTAATTCTTAAATCATCAACTTTAAGGCGTTTTGGAAGGCAGTGCATCCATTTTGTTTGGCTTTCGGAGCCCATGATCAGCAGGTCTCCGTGCTCGAGGTAAAGCCGCTGTACCCGCCCGTCGGCGTCGCATCTCAGGTCAAAGTCTCGAGCGGCTCCTAAACTCAGGCTGACCACTTTGGGGTCGGGGCCGAGTTCGGGCTCGTTGTCTCGATGCCAGCCCATGGAGTCTCGGCCGTTGCGGTATAGATTCATAAGTAGGCTGTTGCTGGCTATGCCAAGTTCGCGCTGGAATCGATCGCGCAGCTGGGCGAGTTCTGCGGTCCAGCCCTGGCCTTGAAGCCGGCGCTGGGCATAGCAGTAGCTAACTCCAGGGTCGCCCTCAAAAATGCTGAGGCGGGGTTCGGGAACGGTGCGTCCAAACATGCGGACGCTGCCTTGGGTCCAGTCGCTTCGGGCCTCGAGCTGGCGAAGCAGGCTGTCGGCATCAGCACCATTGAGCCATGCCTTAAGGTGCGTAAAGGGAGTTGCAGTACTCAATTTTTTGCGGAATTCACCCAATCAAGCGTTTGGTCAAAGTCGCGGAAGCTTTGCCCCCAGGCCATGGCCTTGTCGCTGCGGTAGCCAACCTTACTTGTTGCGGCGCGGACGCTGTCTCGGGTAAGTTGCGCGGTGGGTCCGCCCAGGGCTTGCACCCCGGCAAGCAGGCGCCAAACCATTTCAAAGGGCCATCGGGCGCGCAGGACCGGGGCGCGTCGCTTGAGGAGGCGGTCGGCGATTCCGCCATAAAACGCTTCAAACGATTGGTTGCTGCCGCTGAGGATGAAGCGTTCGCCCCAGGAAGGTTGGCGAAGGCCACGAACCACGGCGTCTGCCACGTCGCGCAGGTCGACCCAGCCCGTGCTACCCCCCGGAACCGCGGGGAGGCCCTTGCTGGCGCTGCGAAGGAGGCGGCTGCTTCCGTCGGCCCAAAACGGCAGGCCTAGAATTACGGAGGGATTCAAAATAAGTACGTTAAGGCCTTCTGCTTCGCCTCGACGCACCTGCATTTCAGCGTCAAACTTGCTGCGGGCATAGGCGTTGAGGCCCTTGCGCTGGGGGTCGGCCGACTCGTCAAGCGGCATTTCGCTGCCCTGAAGCACCGCCACAGACGAGAGGTGCACAAAGCCCTTGAGCCCATGGTGCAGCGCGGCGTTGACCGCGTGCTCGGCCATCAGCGGAGTGCTGCGCAGCATAAGATGCTCGTCTTTGGTGCGGAGTGAAACCAGGGCTGCCGCGTGCACCGCGTAGGCGGCGCCCTCAAGGGCAACCTCGACTTCGAGGGGGTCTTCCAGGTCGGCGAGGTACCAATCTACCTCGCTCCAGCGATGGCTAAAACCTTGAAAATCCCAGCTCTTACGGGCGGATTCTAGGCTTGCGGCCGAGCGGTACAGCCCCCGCACGGGACCCATTCCGGCCTCGATTAGGGCCAGTACAATTTGGCTACCGACCATGCCAGAGGCACCTGTTACTACAATCACCATTCAAAGGTAGCACGGCCGCGGCGACGCCCTAACTTTGCTTCATGACTGCGTTTGTTGACGAACTCCGCTGGCGGCGCATGCTGCACGACAGCATGCCGGGAACCGAGGACTTTTTGAACTCCGGCCCGCAAAAGGCCTACATCGGCTTTGACCCCAGCGCAGACTCCCTAGGAGTCGGCAACCTGGTTCAGGTAATGATGCTGGTACACCTTCAACGCGCAGGCCACCAGCCCTTTGTGCTCTTAGGCGGAGCCACAGGAATGGTCGGCGACCCTTCGTTCAAGTCTGCCGAGCGCCAGCTGCTCGACATGGATACGCTGCAGCACAACCTCTCATGCCAGCGCGACCAGCTCGAGAAATTCCTCGACTTTGGCGGCCCGCAGGGTGCGCGCATGGTCAATAACTACGACTGGTTCAAAGAGATGGGCTTCTTGGACTTCATTCGTGATGTGGGCAAGCACATTACGGTCAACTACATGCTCGCCAAGGATTCCGTCAAAAGCCGCCAAGAATCGGGCATCAGCTTCACCGAGTTTAGCTACCAACTCATTCAAGGCTACGACTTTTACCACCTGTGGAAGCACCAAGGAATCCGCTTACAAATGGGCGGAAGCGATCAGTGGGGCAACATCACGACCGGGACCGAGCTCATTCGCCGCATGGGTGGGGGAGAGGCCTTCGCGTTGACCACGCCGCTGATTAAGAAGGCCGACGGAACCAAGTTCGGCAAGACCGAGGGCGGTAACATTTGGCTCGACCCCAAGCGTACGTCACCCTATAAGTTTTACCAGTTTTGGCTCAACGCGGCCGACGCCGACGCGGGCAACTACATTCGGATTTTCACGCTCAAAGGCCGAGAAGAAATCGAGGCCCTCGAGGCCGAGCAGGCCCAAGCGCCCCACCTGCGCGCCCTTCAGAAGGCGTTGGCGGCCGACATTACCCTGCGCGTGCACGGTGAGCGCGCCTTGGACCAGGCGCTCGTGGCCAGCGACATTCTCTTTGGCGGGGCCACGGCCGACGCGCTGCGAAGCCTTGACGAGGCCACCCTGCTCGACGTGTTCAGTGGGGTTCCGCAAATGAAGATTTCGCGCGACGCCCTCTCTTCAGGCCTCGGAATCCTCGACGTCATCGCACCCGACACGACCCTGTTCCCTTCGCGTGCGGAGGCCCGCAAGCTCTTGGCCGCGGGCGGAGTTTCGCTCAACAAGCACCGGGCTGAGCCCGACCAAACGGTCACTGCCGACGACCTGATCGCCGGGCGCTACCTCGTGGTGCAGAAGGGCAAGCGCAACTACGCACTCGTCGTTGCAAGCAACGAGTAACTAGTTTCTGGCTACTAGTTTCTGGCTACTAGCTGCTAGCAACTAGTTACTAGTTCTGCGACCCAAGGGACTGAGGGCCATTGGCGACCTGGCGGACCCCACTACCTTTGACTATGATCACGATTCGACGCCTTCAAACCAGGGCAAAGCTTTGAAGCAGCGCGCCAATCCAATCACGTGGGTGCAGGCATTGGCAGCACTGGTGTTTGTGGTAAGTGGGGGACTTTTTATCTCCTTCTGGAGCGTCGCCCAAAGCCCACACGTCAATGCCGACCAACTCATTCACGCACTGATGGCCGAGCGCTTCGATTGGAGCAAAGACGCATACTATTGGGGCCAGGATCGACTTGGGAGTCTGCTGCCCTTTCTCGGGTCCATCCTTACCGCGACGGGATTTGACGGATTGACGGCGATGGCCTGGGTTCAAGGATTGGTCCTTTTGGGCTCTGGGCTTCTTTGGTCCTACCTCGTGCGCGATGTACTCATGGCTTCGGTGGGACTTGCGTTTCTGATGCTACCTCCCTATCCGTTTGAGGATGGGGTCAATATTGGACATCCCTACCTGAGTCAGTACCTGCTCGGCTTGGGGTTTTTGGCTCTGTTTGAGGCAGCACGCCGCGCCAATGAAGCCTCCTTAGTTCTTAAATCGGATGCTTCATCTCGTCCATTCGGCATACATAATATTCGAAGCTTTGGGCTTGTGGTTTTAGCCGTCGCCAACCTTTGGGCCTCGGAACTTTCGCTTGCACTTCTGGCCGCTGCCGCCTGGTGCTACCGCGGAACCATAATTCAGCTTAGCCGTGACAGTCCGTTGGCAGTGTTCCTTGGTGCTTCCTCTGGGCTGTTGGGACTTTGGTCGGCCAAGTCAGGGGCGCCGCACCAAAAGGGTTTTGCAAAGCTGATTGCAAGTCCGCAGGAAATGCTTCAGTCGCTTGCGAGCCAATGGAGTGAATGGAGTACCACGTTAATGGGCGGAGGCAACAAGCCGTTTAATGCCTTATTCTGGTGGGCCTTCCTCGTTGCCATGTTGGGATTGGTCGTTTTTGGATGGCTGCGCCCCCAACGGGCTAAGGCCCTGACCTGGACTTTAGGGTTCGCGAGCTTGGGCTCATGGGCTGCGGTGCACCTTTCGGGTTGGAGTGCGGTGAATGGCTTCCCCCTGCGGTACTTCTCGGCAGCATTTGGTTTTGGAGGGCTTGCCGTACTTTCTTACCTCAGTGATTTAGGAATTTCAAAAAAACCCTTCGTGCGCGCTGGAACGCTGGCCCTTTTGGTTGTGCAGGTTTGGGCCGCCTGGTCATTCAATAGAACATTCAGTGCCGGCGCCAAGGGCCGTTTAACACGGTTGCAAGCAGAAGAACTTCTTGAGCGCGAGTGCCGTTCGGACGATTCGATTGCCTTTATCGCAAGCTACTGGAACAGCTACCTTCTTGATGGTTTATCTCCTCAGGCAGTTGGCATACCCCACGAGAAGGATCACTGTCGAGAACGACGCTACCTCAATGAGGTTCTCGATCAAAATGAGATCATTGCGGTTGCCGCAGGGTGGGTAGAGGTGCTTCCCGATACGCTGCAGCAGTACGGAGTTGCCTGGATTAAGATGGGCGAAACACAGACCATTGCGGGCACGGACTACGCCCGGTATTCGAAGGGGAAGGCCCTTCGTTAGGGCTCCATTCTGCTGCCGAGGACTACAAGGGCATATGCCGGTAGGCCAGCTCCTCAAGTGCCTCTTTGAAGGCGGGCGTGGGTTTTTGGGCGTGCATGACGGTTCCGAAGCTTGCGGGCTCAGTCAGCTTGAATTTGGGAAGTTCCAAGGGTCCGCCCTCAAGCACAATGCTTTGGATCGCGGATTCACCGCGGGTCACCACCATAATTCGAAATCGCGGATTGGCTTGGTTGCTGGCGTCCCGGCGCAGGAGCAAAAAAGCCTTATATCCACCTTCGGCCAAGGCCTCAGGAAGGTCGCCTGCTTCGAGCTCGGCAAAGCCATAGCGGCTAAAAAATACTTCGGCGTCTTCCCAAAACGGGCGGCTGCGCTTGGCGTTCAAAAGTTCGGCCAGGGCTTCTTCGGGCCAGGATCCGCTTTGAAGGTGAGTAGCGCGCACTTCGCCTTCGACGATTCCAACCTGGTACTTGCGAAGCTTGCGTTCGATCGAAGGCTGGGCTCCGCTCAAGGGAACGTCGGCGCCCAGGGTTTGGCCAATCGTTTCGCCGCGCTCGTTGAATAGGTTCGAACCCGGCATAATGACGCCTTTCGACAGCGAAGAATTGGATACCCATACCCTCTTGCGGACGGTGAATCCGCGCTCGGTACGCTCGGCGAAGACCTCGGTCGAGTCGTTGAGCTGAAAGGCCTCTTGGCCGGCTATTTTGGCCTTGGCATAGCCGTGAATGCGCTGGGCGGAGCCGCTAAGGGCGGCAACCAAGGAGGTAAAAAGCAGTAGGTTCTTCATCATAAGGCCATTAAGGTACATCCGCGAAGTTCTGCAGACTCAAGGCGGCCGAGGACTTCAAAGCTACCGTCGGCAAAAACTCGGCCAGCGTCTTCGGTCGCGATGAAGGCACAGGAATCCGCGTTGGCCAGGTCGATGACGTTAAGCCCGCAGCGCGATTCAAGCGCCGCATGAAGGCGCGGAGCCTCGAGGTCGCGCGGAACCACGCGCATGCTGGGCGGGCAGTGAAATCGTCCATCGCCCTGCGAATAGGCTTGCGAGAGCAGTTCGGTCATGCCGTACTCGCTGTGAATAGGGGTCAGCCCGAAGGCATTTTGAAGCCTTTGGTGCACCTCGGCACGGCTGGGTTCCTCGCGGCGGCCCTTCATTCCGCCCGTTTCCATGATTATGCTGTGCTTCAGGGGCAGCGGCTTAGGTAGGGAATCTGCCCAGTCGAGCAGGGCGAAGGTCACGCCCAAAATGACGGTGGGTACCCCGTTGGCCTCGAGCGTTTCGAGGCGAAACCGCAGTTCGTCCAGTCCCTTGAGAAAGAATCCGCTCTCGCCGGCGGGCGACTGCTGCACAAAGTGCTGGGCCATGGCGACCAGCGACGAGCCCTTGCGCTCGAGGTAATTCGGGAGCAGGCAGAGCCATGCGTAGTTGCTGGGCGGACCATAGAAGTAGGCAAAGCTGGCTTCGGCGTTGCGCAGGTAGGCCTCGAGCCGGGCGACGTCGTGGCGCGAGGGTATTTGGCCGCTGGTTCCCGACGAGGTGAAGGTGGCCTCGGGCTCCCACTGGCCGGTCCGCACTTCGCGCGTTTTAAACGCTTCAATCGGCAAAAACGGAATCTCGTCCAAGGACGATACGGACGCAATTTTTGCGGCGTCGAACCCTTGAAGCGTTACCCATTCGCCGTAGACGGGGTTAAGCCTCGCTTGGTAGCGAAACAATTCAAGGGCAACCTTCTCGAATTCAGGATGCACATAGTGCAGGCTGCTCACGGCTCAATCGGTTTGCTCAGTTGCTGGCTTCGTGCGCGAAGGCTGTCAATTATCGCGTCGTAGCGCAGAACCATCCCCCTGGGATCGGCGTGGTAGTAGGCATAGCTCCGCTCGACCTGCTCTTGGCTGTATCCGAACTGGGCAAAGGTGCCGGCATAAACCTTCCAGACCGGAATACTGTCGCCCATCAAGTGTTCGCCGCCCCGCGCTCCCTCGATGGCATGCATTTCGAGCAAAAGTGCCGTGAACGCGGCGTCGGGAATTAAGTCACGAGGCTTCTCCCTGGGCGCAGTGGGCCCCGACGTTTGGCCGCAGCCCGCAAGAGCAAGGGCCAGAACCAGTGCGATTGTACCCTGTTTTACCATCCGCGGTCAAAGACGAGCCTTTGGCCAGCAGGCATGTTTCGGGATTTGCCGTCGCGGTACACGACCAGCCCATTGACCCAAGTCTGGCTAACTCGAGCGGCAAAGGTGCGCCCCTCAAATGGCGACCATTGGGATTTAGTAAACAGTTCAGGGGCCTGCACGGTGTAGGGGCGGTGCGGATCAACTAAAACCAGGTCTGCATGGTAGCCTTCGCGCAGGAATCCGCGTTCTTGAATACCAAAAAGGATGGCGGGCTGGTGGCACATGAGTTCGACAATGCGGGCAAAGTCAATATCAAGGCGTCGCGCCAGCTCGAGCATGGCTGGCAGGCTGTTTTGAATCAGCGGACCGCCGCTGGGCGCGTCCACATACATCCGCTGCTTTTCTTCGAGCGTATGGGGCGCGTGGTCGGTGGCTACCACGTCGATGCGGCCGTCGAGCAGCGCAGCGCGCAGGGCGTCGCGGTCGGCCACGGTCTTTATGGCGGGGTTCCACTTGATGCGGTTCCCGAGCTCGGCGTAGTCTTCGTCGCTGAACCATAGGTGGTGCACGCAGGCTTCGGCGGTGATTTTTTTCTCAGCCAAGGGAATATCGGCGTCAAAGAGGTCGAGCTCCTTGCCAGTCGATACGTGGTAGACGTGAAAGTGGGCTCCGGTCTCTCTCGCCAAAGCCACAGCACGAGAAGACGATAGGTAGCAGGCTTCCTCGCTGCGAATCAGCGGGTGGTCGGCGGCGGTTAGGTGCTCGCGGCCTCCGCGCTCTTCGATGAGGCGCTCGAGGTTGGCGCGCATGGTGGGTTCGTCTTCGCAGTGTGCGATGAGCTGGTGGTCTACCTCTCGAAAGATCCGCTCGACAGCGGCCGGATCGTCGACCAAGAGGTCGCCCGTGCTTGAACCTAGAAACATTTTAATGGCGGCCACGTCGCGCTTCGAAGCACGCTTCAGCTCGTCGAGGTTGTTGTTGGAGGCTCCGAGGCTAAAGCTGTAATTCGCCCAAGAAACTTTTGCGGCGCGGGCAAACTTGGCCTCGAGCAACTTCAGAGTGGTCGCTGCAGGAACCGTATTGGGCTGCTCGATGTAGGAGGTCACGCCCCCAGCCACTGCGGCTAAGGATTCGGTCGACAAATCGCCCTTGTGCGTCAACCCTGGCTCGCGAAAGTGCACTTGGCTGTCAATCACCCCAGGCAGCAGAAGCTTTCCGCCCCCTTCAATGATTTGAATCGTATTGTTTTTGGGCGAAATTCGGTCGTCAATTCGCTCGATGCGGCCGCCCGAGAGCAGTACGTCGGCTTCGTAGCTGCGCCCCTCATTGACCAGGCGGGCGTTCTTAATAAGGTAGGTTGATGTGCTTTCTGGCATTGCAAAAGGCTACCGACCAAAGAGGCTCGATAGCTTCAGCAAAAGTACCCCGAATACCGCCTCGCGTATGATTCCGCCCGACATTTTGCTCTGCCCTTCCTTGCGGTCGGTGAAGATTACCGCTACTTCGGCGAGGTTGAAGCCTTTGCGCCAGGCGCGGAACTTCATTTCGATTTGAAAGGCATAACCCACAAAGCGGATTTTCTCAAAATCAATGGCCTCGAGCACGGCCCTGCGGTAGCATTTGAAGCCTGCGGTCGTATCGTGAATGGGCATTCCCGTTACCAAGCGTACGTATTTTGACGCAAAATAACTGAGCAGAACGCGGCTCATTGGCCAGTTGACCACGTTGACGCCCTTGCTGTAGCGCGACCCGATGGCCAGGTCGGCCCCATAGACCTCGCATGCCTCAAGCAGGCGAGGCAGGTCCTTGGGGTCGTGCGAAAAGTCCGCGTCCATCTCAAAAATATACTGGTAGTCTTGCTTGAGGGCCCACTTGAAGCCGTGGATGTAGGCGGTGCCCAGTCCCAGCTTGCCCTTGCGCTCGTTGAGGTGTATGCGGCCGGGGTGCTTTCTTTGCATCTTGCGCACCAAGTCTGCCGTGCCGTCGGGCGAACTGTCGTCGACGATGAGCAGGTCAAAGGCCTCAGGAAGGGCAACCACAGCCTCGATGATGGCCTCGATGTTCTCGCGTTCCTTGTAGGTGGGTATGACGACCAAAGCATGAGGCATGCCGCAAAAGTAGGGTTTCGGCGCGGACTTCTGCTTTTTGAACTTCGTACCTTTAGAATCGTGTTGGGCATCCCAATGCAGTCTAAATCGGCATGAAAAAACTCTTTCTCCTTGACGCATACGCGCTAATTTTCAGGGCATACTTTGCCTTTGCCCGGAATCCGCGCGTCACCAGCAAGGGGCTTGACACCTCGGCTGTCTACGGATTTTTGCTGGCTTTGCTCGACGTAATCGAGAAGGAGAAGCCAAGCCACCTGGCCGTCGTTTTTGACATTGGCGGCTCTCAGGCACGGGAGCAGCTCTACCCCGAGTACAAGGCGCACCGCGACGAAACGCCCGAGGGCATCAAGGTCGCCGTGCCCTACATTCAAAAGCTGTTGGGGGCGATGCGCATTCCAGCGCTTGGTGTGCCCGGCTATGAGGCCGACGACGTGATTGGAACCCTCGCCCATCAGGCAGAGTCTGCGGGCTTTGAAGTTTTTATGATGACGCCCGACAAGGACTTCGGGCAGCTCGTCACCGACCGGGTAAAAATGTACAAGCCCGCCCGCGGGGGTGAACCGGCGGAGGTACTTGGTCCGCTTGAAGTATGCCAGAAATGGGGCATTGAGCGGGTAGATCAAGTTATTGACCTCCTCGGACTCATGGGCGACGCGGTAGATAATATTCCGGGTATTCCCGGAGTCGGCGAGAAGACGGCCGCCAAGCTTTTGGCCGAGTACGGAACCCTCGAGAACGTCCTAGCCCATGGCGACCAAATTAGCGGAAAACTTGGCGAGCGGGTGCGCGAGCACTCCGAGCAGGCTCGTTTGTCGCGGGTGCTTGCCACCATTATTACCGATGCTCCAATTGTCCTCGACGAGGCCGATTTGCTGCGGGAGTTTGCCGACGAAGACGCCCTGCGCGCCTTGCTCGAAGAGCTCGAAATCCGTTCCTTGGCTCGGCGACTGCTGCCGGCCGCTGCTTCTGCTGCACCCCCGCCTGGGGCCAAGAGTGCGCCCGCAGTCGCTAGGCCCGCCGCGGGAGATACCGCCCAGATGGATCTGTTTGGCGGAGGCGGCGAAGCCGCCGAAGCGGCTGCGCCGCAAGTCCTGGGCGGCTCCGCCGCAACCCAAGCCCATGCCTACACCCTCATCGACACGGTCGAGGCGGCCAGAGTCCTGGCCCGAAGCCTTGACGGCCTGAGCGAGATTGCCTTTGACACCGAGACCACGGGGCTCGACGCCCTCGAGGCCGAAATGGTCGGCTTTTCGCTCTCGTGGGAGGCCCACACGGCCTACTACGTGGCGCTTCCGGCCGAGCGCAGCGAGACACAGACCTGGCTGGAACTCTTTCGTCCGCACTTCGAACGCAGCGACGCCACCTGGATCGGCCACAACCTGAAGTTCGACCTGCAGATCTTGGCCAACTACGGCATCAAACTGGTCGGAACCCTTCGCGACACCATGCTCGCCCACTACCTCATCGAGCCCGACCAGCGCCATGGCATGGATGCGTTGGCCCAAAACTACCTGCGCTACACGCCGATTTCGATCGATTCCCTCATTGGAGCCAAAGGCAAAAACCAAAAGAGCATGCGTGACTTGCCCGCCGCCGAAGTGGCCGAGTACGCTGCCGAAGACGCCGACATCACCTGGCGCCTGCACGAAGCCTTTAAGCCCAAGCTGGCCGAGGCCGGACTGGAGCGGGTGCTGCACGACCTCGAGGCTCCGCTGATTCCCGTACTCGCCGGCATGGAACGCGCTGGAATGGCCATCGACCTCGAGGGACTCGCCCGTTATTCTGCCGAGCTGGCCATAGATTCCGCCCGCCTCGAATTCGAAGTGCACGAGCTCGCCGGAGTCGACTTCAACCTTGGCTCGCCCAAGCAGCTCGGTGAAGTGCTTTTTGACCGCCTCAAGCTCGACCCCAAGGCTAAAAAGACCAAGACGGGCCAGTACGCCACGGGCGAGGAGGTACTGGAGAACTTCAGGAAGGCCCATCCCATCGTCGATAAGTTGCTCGAATGGAGGCAGGTAGGCAAGCTCAAAAGCACCTACGTCGATGCGCTCCCCGAGCTGGTGAGTCCGCGCACCGGACGCATCCATACGACCTTCAACCAGGCGGTTGCGGCCACGGGGCGGCTTTCGTCGACCAACCCCAACATGCAAAACATCCCGGTTCGCAGCGAACGCGGCCAGAGGGTGCGCGACCTCTTTATCGCGGGCGGCCCCGATCGCGTGCTGCTTAGCGCGGACTATTCCCAGATTGAGTTGCGCGTAATCGCCTCCATGAGCGGCGATGCAGGGATGATAGAGGCTTTTTTGAGCGGCGAAGACATTCACGTTGCGACGGCCGCCAAGGTTTTTGGGGTTCCGCTCGCAGAGGTATCCCGCGAGCAACGGTCGCAGGCCAAGACGGTGAATTTCGGAATCATTTATGGGGTGTCGGCCTTTGGCCTAAGTCAGCAGACCAACCTGTCTCGGTCTGAGGCAAAGGAGGTAATTGAGCAGTACTTCGCCACCTACCCCGGAATCAAAAAGTACATCGACGACCAAGTCGCGGCCGCCCGCGCTCAAGGCTATGTCGAAACGCTTTTGGGTCGCCGTCGCTACCTGCGCGACATCGATTCGCGGAACCAAGCGGTACGCGGGCATTCCGAGCGAAACGCCATCAACGCCCCGATCCAAGGCACGGCCGCCGACATTGTGAAGTTGGCCATGATTCGCATTCACGACCGACTGCAGCGCGAAGGCCTAAAGAGCCCAATGATTCTGCAGGTGCACGACGAACTCGTCTTTGACGCCTATTTGACCGAGGTTGAGTCGCTTCGCGAGCTGGTCAAGGCCGAAATGGAGTCTGCCTTTGCCCTAAAGGTGCCTCTAGTGGCCGACACGGGGGTGGGCCGCACCTGGCTCAAGGCGCATTAAGCCTTGGAATTGGTACTGCGTGGAATTTAAGGGTAGAGCACAACCGCTTGACGGGCTACTCGGCCTTAAGCCAGCGAAACGAACGCTTTAGCAGCATCGGCGTATTAATGGTGGTGAATACCCCCATAATGACTAAAATGCTAAAAATCTGAACCCCAATAAGGCCTTCGCGAAAGGCAATGTTGGCAATGACTAGTTCCATAATTCCGCGAGCGTTAAGGCCGATGCCAAGGGTTAGGGCCTTGCGATGGCGAAGTCCGGCAAAGCGCCCTCCAATATATCCACCTACGATTTTACTCAGAAAGGATACCCCAATAATTGCAAAGAGCAGTCCCCATTCCGTGATGGAGGAAAACTGAAATTCAAGGCCAATTCCTGCAAAAAATATGGGAGCTAAAAAACCCATTGCCATACCGTGGGTAGTTTTTTCAAATTCTTGAAAGTGCGCAACGCCCAAGAGTTCTTTACTCAGAAGCATGGAGGCAAAAAATGCTCCGATAATGAAATGAAGGCCAACGGCCTCCGTCAGCGAGGCAAAAATGAGAATAAAGGCAAACATGATTGCCAGCAGAGACTCTTTACCACGCATAAACAAGAGCAGCTTGTCGAGCTGCAGTTCAATAAAGTTGTCGCGGTCTGTGAACTTATTGATTAAACGGTAGGCAAAAATGAGTCCGGCTAAAAGGAGAAGAATCTTACCCAAGGTCATACCAATGGCGAGCCCAAGAACATTAATACTTGAATCCGCTGCGCTATTTACATCAAGCAGCACTCCAAGTATGGTTAGCGCGAGGACATCATCAAAAATGGCTACTGCAATGATGCGCTGCCCTATTTCGGACTTAAGTTGTCCGAGATCCAT
>NSIH01000004.1 GCA_002737315.1 Flavobacteriales bacterium | reverse complement strand
GGCCCAGCGCCGCGCTCGCCCGTTCTGCAGCGGAACCCTTATTTGGCAACTCAACGACCTCGACGACGTAATCAGCTGGAGCCTAATCGACGCCGACAACCAGCCCAAACGCGCCTGGTACGCTGCGCTTCGGGGTTTTCGCCGTTTTTAAATAATTTAAGCGTCGAACAGGGATTCCGCCCGAAGTACTTGCACCCCGTCGACCGAGGCCACCGCGTAGCTGAATCCAGGCCTTAGCGCGTATCCGCCCACGTACCCCTGAACATCCATCGCAATAAATCCGATTTGAGTATCGGCCCAGGGCTTGCCGCGGCGTACAAAAAATTTGTGAATTTCGTGCACCGCGTCTTCGCAGGCCTGCTGCGGACTTTTACCCGACTTCATGGCCGCCACGACACGGAACGAGCCCACGGTGCGAATTACTTCTTCACCTTGACCCGTAGCCGTAGCAGCTCCAACCTCGCCGTCGACGTAGAGCCCGGCCCCGATGATGGGCGAATCCCCAACCCTTCCGTGCATTTTAAAAGCCATGCCGCTGGTGGTGCAGCAGCCGGCAAGCCTACCCTGGGCGTCGAGCGTCAGTTGCCCAATGGTGTCGTGGTTTTCGATGTTGGGAATTGCCTTATACTCGGACTTTTCGAGCCACTTCTTCCACTCGGCTTCGGAGTCGGGCACCAAGAGATTTTGCATGGGGAAGCCCTGCTCCCTAGCGAATTGGGTTGCCCCGTCGCCCACCAGCATGACGTGAGGCGTGTGCTCCATGACGGCCCGAGCCAAACTCGAAACGTGCACGACCTGCTCGCATGCCGCGACGGCTCCGATGTTGCCCAGGTGGTCCATAATGCAGGCATCCAGGGTGACCCGGCCGTCGCGGTCGGGGCGCCCGCCGAGTCCCACACTGCGTTCGCGCGGGTCGGCTTCGCAAATTTTCACACCCAACTCCACGGCGTCGAGGGCGTTAGCGCCCTTTTGCATTGCTTCGAGCGAGGCCCGGGTCGTGTGCTCGGCAAAGGGCCAGGTTCCGATAGAAATGGGAGCCCGCGCGCCTTTAAAATTGCCCTTGGGCATCGAGCCTGACCTCTGTGCCCCTAGCGCTCGGCCTGAGGCAAACAAGGTTCCCAACGCTCCGAGTCCGAGG
Organism: Flavobacteriales bacterium; assembly: GCA_002737315.1. GTDB lineage: Bacteria > Bacteroidota > Bacteroidia > Flavobacteriales > Schleiferiaceae > TMED14. Next base: position 58,122 of record NSIH01000004.1, on the reverse strand, counting down.
GTTTTGAGAAAGTCACTTCGCTTCATGGTGGTCTTGGGCTATGGATTCAGAAATTAAAAAGTGCGGAGCCACATTGAATCCGCGCGCCTTCAGCGCGCGGGCCCGGTACATGGAACGAAGTCGAAACTCCGGGAGCTGCTCGGCGCGACGCGGTCCCGTCCAGAGCACCTCGGCCAGGGCAAATTGGCGGGGAAGGATCATGTATTCGGCCTGCTCCGGCGTCAAAATATATTCGGTCCACAGGTTGGCCTGGGCGCCGAGGATGTGCTTGGCCTCTTCGGTACTAAGCTCCGCCGGAACTGGATTATACAGAAAAACCGATTCGACCGGATTGTAGCCTCCTATGGCATGCGGCTCGCCTGGATCCTTGCTTTGGTAGTGATCCCAGTAGCAGGGCTTCCCCGGAGTCATAATGGCGTCGTGGCCGGCTTTAGCGGCGGCGATGCCTCCGGCCTCGCCGCGCCAGCTCATCACGGTGGCGTTGGGCGCAAGTCCGCCTTCGAGGATTTCGTCCCAGCCGATGATTTGGCGTCCGCGCTCGTTGAGGTAGGCCTCGATGCGGCGAATGAAGTAGCTCTGCAGGGCATGCTCGTCCGCAAGACCTTCGGCTTTAATGCGAGCCTGGCATTTGTCGCAATCATGCCAGCGTGTCTTGGGGCACTCGTCACCCCCGATGTGAATGTACTCGCTGGGGAACAGGACCATTACTTCGTCCAGTACGCCCTCAAGGAAGGTAAAAACGCGGTCGTCGCCGGCGCAGTAGACGTCGTCAAACACACCCCAGCCGATGGACACGGGAAGCCTCGCAGCCCTGCAGCTCAACTCGGGATAGGCCGCCAAGGCCGCGCGAGCATGGCCCGGAAGCTCGATTTCGGGAATCACGGTGATGTGGCGGGCGGCGGCGTAGGCCACGATGTCGCGCACCTCCTCTTGGGTATAAAATCCGCCGTAGCGGGTGCTGTCGAAACGCTGGTCGCCGTAGGGTCCGATTTGGGAGGCCTCGCGCCATGCCCCGACCTCGGTGAGGCGCGGGTAGCGCTTAATCTCGATGCGCCAGCCCTGGTCTTCGGTGAGGTGCCAGTGAAAGCGGTTCATCTTGTGCTCCGCCATCAGGTCGAGGTAGCGCTTGACGAAGGCTACGTCAAAGAAGTGGCGGCAGACGTCGAGGTGCATTCCGCGGTAGGCAAAGGCCGGCTGGTCGCGCAGGGTCATGCCCGGAAGCGATTTTTGGCCCGCTTCGGCCTGAATCAGGGTTTGGATACCGTAAAAAACCGCTGCGGCGGAGCCTCCGACCACCACGATTTTGCCCGGAGCCACTTTGAGCGTGTATTCCTCGGCCGGCACACCGGCAATAATGCGGAGTTCCGCTTGAACCATACCGCCCTTGGCGCCCTTGGACGTTGCGTTCCACCAGGTGCGCAGCAGGTCGGCCTCACCTTTCACGGCCGGCGTGGCCAAGACGTACAGCTTGCCCGACACGGGCAGCGCTTCGCCCTCGAAGACCACGGACTGCGGCTGCGGAATCACCTGCAAGGTCTGGGCAAAGCCCAAGTAACTAGTTGCGAGCATCCAGCAGCTGGCGAGCCACTTCACGGCTTGCGGCTGTACTGCGTGACTTCGACAATGCGTCCGTCCTTCCACTCAAAGAACTCGGCGAGGATTTCGTCAAAAACGCGTCCGTCGGGGTATTTGCGCTTTTCCTGTCCCTGCAGGGCAATGACCTCGCGGCCGCCCTCGCGGGTTCCGGCGTATTCGATGCTCAGGGGCTCCCAACTGAATTCTGGGGTTTCGATTAGGAATTTATTGAGGCCCTCGCGGGTCACCCAGACGTGGCGGCCATCGGCGGCGTGCACAAGAATGGAATCCACCACGGCCTTGCCCACCGTGGCCGTATCCCGATCGTTGTAGGCCTGAACCCAGTCGGTCATGGTCATGACGAGTTCGTCTTCGGGCGAGGTAACGGGGACGGCTTCGTCGGAGGCGGAGGTGCAGGCCATCAAAACGGCCGAAGCAAGGGCACCATAGAGAACTAAGTTTTTCATTATGTTAAAGTACGCAGAATCAAGCGGCCCCACTAGTCCCGCCCACCCTCTTCAGGCTCGAGCCCGTCAAGAAAGCGCTTCATGGCTCCGCCCGTAGTTGGCATCAGCTGGTAGAAGGGCAGGCCGTCTTTGGAAGGCAGCGAGCGCTTCTTGGGGTCCACCTTGGTTAGGGCCTCCATAAGGGCACGATCGCTGGAATAGAAGCGCATATTCCCCTTTTTGTAGGTCAAAAAATACTCGTTTGCGGGCGCTAGGTGAAGGGTAAACTCGTCTCCTCCGCGGCGCTTGCGCAGCTCGAGGGTTCCGTCGGCAAAGCGGTGAACCGGGTCCCCGGCAACAGAACCCACGCCCACTCCGTCCTTGCTGCGAAAGGCGCGAATGTTGGGCTTCCAGTCCAGGTCGACCTCATCAAGAACTACGGTTTGGCGGAATTCCTTGGGCATGCGGTCGTTGAGGCCTGACTCATAGTAGCGCTTGAGGTCTTTGGCATCGAGCTTGCGGCGAAGGGCCTCGCCGAGCACCTCGTTGGCCGGGTCGGTGGGTCCGCCCGAGGCAGAAAGAAGGGCGGTCTTAAGGGGTTTCGATAGCTCTTCGGGCATTAAAAAGTCAAGGGTCAAGGCCACCTTGGCACTCATTCGACCAGAGCGAAGGCGGTGCTCGATGCGCCCGTAGGCCGACATTTCAACCCGACCCATTTTTGCGCCCAGCGACATTTGCCCGTAGCCTGTGACGGCACAAGACTGGGTGTTGAGCTCCAGCCAATTGTCGGGAGCCTCGGGATCAGCCACGCGGCGCAGGCTGCTGACAATGTAGGACTTACTGCTCTCGTCGTAGTAGAGCACCCCATTGGTACTAAAGAGCTCCACCGCGACATTGGGGTTGTTGCGCCGCACAAAAGCCGTGTAGGGCGTGATGGAATCCTGCATAAGGTAGATTCCGTTGTACACGGTTTGTGCGGGGCGGGCCGTATCGGGATCGGGCAATGCCACCAGAATATCCATTGGATCGATTCGCGTGCGCGTAACAATCCAGTCGGTCTCCAAAGCCGGGCATTCGGCGGTTATGCGAATGCGGCCGTCCATTTCTAGCTGGGGGTCTTGCGCCTCCATGCGCACGATTCCGTAGTACCTAAAATAGGGACTCAAAAAAAAGTCGTCTTGAATTCCAAGTTCTCCCTGAGCCACCATTTGGTCGGAACTGTCGACGTCAATGCGGCCCATGGGAATGCGCCAGCTCTTATTATTTTGGTCGAGGTAGCGGTAAATACCACTGCCGTAAAGGTCTAGGCGACCCTGAATCTTTAATTCTGCGGAATCGATTTTGTGGTAGGCCCCTACCCTGCTGGCCAAAATGCGGGCATTATGAAGGGGCTGCATGTCGGCAAGTTCCTTGATGGTCGCACGGCCGGAGTCGGGAACAACTCTGCTGTCTGCAATGTCAATATAGGGGACCCCAAAGGCCTCCAAGCGACTCGGAATCAACCAAAACTTAGCACGACCCGCCAAAAAAGTGAGTCCGTCTTGGCCGGGGTGGGTACTGGTCATGCGGGAATCCAGGCCGTCGCCCTTTTGAAGGCTGATGCTCTTCTCGAGGATGTCCCAACTGGCCCTGTCCATCTCGGCCTGGTACTGGTTGCGCGGAAAGTCCACAGTGCGGTCGCCGTCGAGCAAAGAAAATTTACCTTTTTCAGCCACAAAATCCACATCAGCACTTGCATTCTTTAGGCTGAAACCCCATTGGGCCTCAGGCTCGCCCTTAACCCTGAAGTCTGCCATGCCGCTCTGGATCCACTTGTGATGAAGCTTGAGGTCTGCGCCACTTAGTTCTGCGAGGTTAAAGGCGGCGGTGCCCTTGAGGCTCAATCGATCGGGCTGATAGGTCAGGCGGCCGCTGGCACTGGCAGGGCGGACTGAATAGGTAGCCAATGGAGCTCCCAAGGTGGTAGCATACCATGTTTTAGCGTAGGGATGCCAGTTGCTGCGCACGTCGGCTCCCTGGGCCGAAGGGTGGCCCGCTCCACGCGCTGCAGCGCCCAACTCCTGAAGATCAAAGGTTCCGCGGCCCTTAGTCGAGTCCGGATAAAGACGAAACTCATCGGAACTGGCCCCAGCCCTTTGGTAGGTCAGGTCGCCCTTGAAGCGAAAACCGCTCAAGGACAGCTGAACGCTGCCTCGGACCTTGCCCGCGTCAGTGCCCATTGAGGGGTAAGCCGCCCAACCCTCCTGGCCGGTTTCTTCGATGAATCCGAGGGAATAATCTCGCTGAACCTTGATCACCTGGCGACGGGCGGCAAAGATTCCGGCGCTAAAGAAGGTCGACTCAAAACCAAGGCTCTCGGTGCGTGCATTGTCGAGCGAATCGATGGTAAATGCATCGAGGTCTACATAAAACCTAGACCGTGCATAAACGCCCTTCTCGACCTTATCGTAGTATATTTTGGCGCCCTTGCCCGACTTGAAAATGGGGTACTCTGGACTTATTAGGGTGCTTGACTTATTGTCGGGCCGGTCAATATAAAGGTCGCCCGAAATATCCTGCAGCGTATTGCGCACGCGCACCAGGGGTCGCTCGCCCTGCTCGTTGAGCTCAAAAGCCGGCACAAAAAACCGCATGGAATCCACGGCGGGCATTCTAAAGCTAAAATCCTGGTAGTCGAACTGATGCTCGCGACCAAAAAACTCAAATCTGCCGGCGCGAATGAGTCCGTCAAAGTCAAAATCCAAACCCTCATGCAGCAGCAGACGACCGCCAACGGGGTGCAGGCTGACTTTTTGGGAATCGCTCAGCCAAATGCGGTCTACGCCTACTACTTCGAGGTCGAAGTTCAAAAGGTTGAGCTCGGCATTCATGCCTTCGGGGACTACGGACTCAAACTGAATTACGTCGTAGTCGCGATTTTTGCGGTGGTTCATGACGTACTCGCCCGTTTTAGGCAGAACCTCAAGGCTGCGGTCTTCGGGGCGGTAGCGCACAAAGCCCTTCAAATGGTACTCCATCATCAAGCGCTCACAGGGGTCGACGGGCATACCCATGCCAACGGCCACGTCTTTAATGGTCATGCGCGCCCCCATGGCTCCTTGGCCCACCTGGTCGAGCAGAACCAAGGGATTCTCGCTCTCCAATCCTTGAAGGGCCACGTAGCGGGTGTTGCGGTAGTACTGGTCGCTCTCAATGGTCATGGGTGCTCCACTGCCCATGTTGAGTCCGCTCAAAAACAGCCTCGGCTCGCTGGTGGTCCAGCGCAGCTGGTCCAGGTCAATGGTCACGTTGTGGTAGCTGTCGCTAAAGGGCTTAATAGCAAGGCCCTGGTCGGGCCGAAACACTTGAAGTTCGCGGCTGTCTGGAGCGTACTTGACCTCGACCTTGGCGTGGTGCAGCGAATCCTCGGTTCCCAGGCGGAGCGAGAAGGCGCTCACCTTGGCGGAGAGGCCGGTGGGCCTCACCACAAAACGGTCTGCCCTAAGGGTTGCGGCCAGAGAAGAATCCCTCATGAATTCAAAGGCAGCAGGCGTTTCAGGGCTTCCGGAGGCAAAGAAATTGGCGCCGACTAGCGAAAACCCCCCGCGGTAGGTTACGTCTTCAAAAAAGTTGGGAATCACCAGGTCGTTGGCATAGGCCTCAAAGCGAGGATAAATCGCGTTCTCTGCAGTGCTGCGCGTACCGAGGCGTTCCTCGAAGCGTCCGCGCAGGGGTTGATTGATGTAGTACAGACTCTGAAGCAGGGCGCTATCCACCACAAAACCGGTCTGCTTAAGGTCTAGGCTGAACCTGCCGAGCTCATTGTAGACCTCGCCGTAGCCATAGCCCGCTCGGTACCAATCCACCCTGCCGGATTCGGCAGTCAGCTGGGCGCTGCGCGGATCGTACCAGCCACTGAGGCTGTCTATTTGCGTGGAATCGTTTTTAAAGTAGCCGCGGAGTACCGCCCCTTCGATGCGGTAGCGGGTGCTTGGTGCTTCTTCGTCTAGGGTAGCGTCGCCAAACTCCAGTTCCCAACGCAGGGGACCCGCCTCAAAAAGGCGGAGACGCGCATTGGGGGAGCCGAACCCGACCGACATACCCGCAGCCGTGTGCAAGTATTCAGAAAGGGCGGCCCTGCTGCTTTTTTGCACCAACTCTGACGTCTCGGCCCACCAGCGATTCTGAGCTTGGTCGCTTGCATTAGAGTACCAGCCTACGGCGAGCTTTATGCATTCCGCCCATGACTGGGCATCGACGATTCGTTTGCGCAGCATTTCTCGGGTCAAATCCTGGAAGGCAGCACGGTGCTCCCAGCTTGGGTCGTCGTAGACCGACTTAAGGCTTAATAGGTCCAGGTCCGATTCCTTTTTAGGGAGAAACTCCGCATAGAGCTTGCTGAAGTCCCGCCAAAAGTCGGCTTCGGAGGCGCCCAAACTGCGCTGGGTCTGTGCCGTCAAAACCGTGCAGAGCAAAAGGGCAAAAAGGGCGCTGAAGTATTTCACAGGAATTCTGCAAAGTACTCCGGATTTGTGGGGCTGCAGCGAGCAATCGATGCGTTTAATTCACCGGCTTTTCCACAGTCAGAACCTGCCAGGATTCGCGTTCGTGGTGTCGGGTAATGGCAAGGCCAACTTCCCTTGCCGCCGCCTCAATGGTCTGCAGGTCGGCGCGGTAGAATCCGCTCAAATGCAGTTGGCCTCTGGGCTTTAGTGCTGAAGCATAGCGCCCCATGTCGGCGAGCAGGACGTTGCGGTGAATGTTGGCATAGATTACCTCAAAGTCTTCGTCGGGCAGCAGGGCCGAAATGTCGCCGGTGCGAACCTCTAATCGGTTACTTAGCTCATGCAGTTCGACGAGCTCGCGGGCGTTATCGGCCGCGTGGGGCTCAATCTCAATTCCCAGCGCCCGCTCGGCACCATGCATCAGGGCAAGAATGGCCAAAATGGCAGTCCCACAACCTATATCGAGCACCTTAAGGCCCCGAAGATCAGCCTCAAGAACCCGCTGAAGCATAAGGTAGGTCGTGGGGTGGTGCCCGGTGCCAAAAGCCATCTTAGGAAGCATTTGAATGCGGTAGCGGTAGTCTTCGAGCCTCAATCCCTTATGAAAGGGGGCATAGATAATCAACTCATTGCCAATATTTAATGCATCAAAAGAAGACTCCCAAACCTCGTTCCAATTTTGGTGGGCAATGCGGCGCTCGGTCCATGAAATGGTAGCCAATGCAGAGGCAATGGGGAAGGACGCCTGACCCGTCCACAGTGCAGCGGGCAGATAAGCCAACAAATCGTCGCCGTCTTGCTGAACCGACTCGACCTGAAGGGGCTCTAGGTCGGCATAGAGAAGCTCGATTGCTCGTGGATCGCTCGCGGTGATGCGCAGCTCAACGTAGTCCATTAGGACTTATGAAGCAGGTCTGCTAAAGCAATAAAATCCGCAGCCACAAGCGAGGCGCCGCCAATAAGCCCGCCATTCACGTCGGCCTGAGCAAAGAGCTCGGCTGCGTTGCTGGGCTTGCAGGAGCCACCATAGATAATGGGAAGGTGGTCGGCCAAGTCGCCGTAGAGCTCGCGGAGCAAGCCGCGAAGGTGGGCGTGCATTTCTTGAGCCTGAGCGGCCGTGGCCGTCTCGCCGGTCCCAATGGCCCAAACAGGCTCGTAGGCGATCACAAGGTTTTCAGCCAGGTCGCCACTAACCCCCTCCAGGGCAAGGCGCAGCTGTTCTTTTACTGCCGAAAGGTGCTTGCCCGCCTTGCGCAGCTCGAGGACCTCGCCCACACAGACAATCGGGCGAAGCTCCTGCTCTAGGGCCGAGAGTACCTTCTTATTGACCACAGAATCGGACTCACCAAAGAACTGGCGGCGCTCACTGTGACCAATAATCACCGCATCAGCCCCCGCATCGGCCAATTGAGCCATACTGACCTCGCCGGTAAAGGCACCATAGTCCCCAGCATGGCCGTTTTGCGCTGCCACGGCGAGCTCCGGGTAGTCCACCAGCAGGTCAACCGCCTGCGTGAGCTGAATCGAGGGCGGAGCAATAACTACCACCACGTCTCCCAAGCGCTCCGGACTAAGTTCCGCTTTTAGGGTTTCAATAAGGTTGTAGCCCTCTTCAAAGGAGGTGTTCATCTTCCAATTGCCGGCGAGAATTTTCATAGGAGGGTTTTTTAAGAACTGCAAAGGTAGGCGCCTAACGCGCCCTCACCCGCGGATCCACAACGCGGTAGAGCCAATCGACCAGGGCCTGAAGCAGCACAAAAACTAGGGAAAGGGCCAAAATACTGCCCATGACGACCGGGAAGTCGCGGCCTTCTAAGGCGTCGACCATCAGCTTGCCCGAACCGCGCCAGCCAAAGACGGTCTCCACAAAAACAGCCCCCGCAAGCAGGGAGGCAAACCAGCCAGAAATCGTGGTAATGAGTGGATTCAGTGAATTGCGAAGCACGTGCCTGCGCAGAACCTGGCTGGTAGTCAAACCCTTCGCGTAGGCCGTTCTAACATAATCTAAATTCATGATTTCTAGCGCAGAAGACCTCATCATCTGAACAATAACTCCAATGGGCCTGAGGGCCAAAGTCAGGGCCGGCAGAATCAAATGCGACCACTCCCAACCCACCGCATTGCCAAAGTCGTCGAGCTCTCGAAGGCTTCCGGTCAGGGGCAGTCCGGTGTAGTCGTGAAGCAGAAAGGCAAAAACCCAGGCTACCAAGAGGGCCGAGAAAAAAGAAGGAGTTGCCATACCCACGGTGCTCAAGACCGTAATGGCACGGTCCGCAAAAGAACCCGCCCTGAGGGCCGAGTAAAGACCCAAGGGAATGCCAATTAGGACTGCAGCACCGAGCGAAACAAAGGCGAGCAAGGCCGTATTGGGTAGCGTTTGGCCTATTAACTGCGCAACGGGAACCCCACGCTGCTGGTAGGAAGTCTGCAAGTCTGGCCAATGAAGCCCCCAAACTCCGTCGACTGGCCGCAGGGGCGACATACCGCCCAAATACCGCCCGTACTGAGTGAGCAGGGGCTGGTCCAAGCCATAAGAAGCACGCAAGGCCGCCAGAGCCTGAGGATCTTCAACCTGACCCAGCATCATGCGGGCTGGGTCGCCACCTACCGAATGAAAAAGAAAAAAGACAAGGGTCGCGACGCCCCAGAGCACGAGAAGGGCGTTGCCCAAAGGCCTCATTTCGTGAGAGGAAAGTCGTTAAAATGGCTGTGGCTTACCACTACCCCTTTGCGCAGGTAGGTTACCCCTGGATTGGAACGCACTATGGTCTTGAGCGCGGTTCCGTCGCCGTTGGACCAAGGGAAGTTCGTTTGAGTGCGGGCCCTAAGCGACTCAATTTCCTCCACTCCGCTTGAGGTTAGGCCGACCACGGGGATGCCTCGGTCCTGCATTTTTTGCATTTCCCTGCAGAGGCGCTCGAGCTGCTCCATGTCTGCACGTTCAAAGTCATAGGCTACCAACCAGTAGGATTCAGGGTAGGCAAGCCACTGAGCGGTCTGGTCTTCGCCCCCAGGAGCAATGGCAAAATCGTGAACCGGGGGCACGTACCCGTCGGCTACCTTAATGGTCTGGGTGGCCTCGGCGTCCATGACCCACTCGGGCTTTTCCCACCACTTCTGCTCGACGTAGTCGGTACCGGTTACCTCCACTACCTCGTCGCCCTTGCGCAGGGTGTAGACTGCGTCAAACTGGGGCGGAGTCAAACCCAACTCTTCCGCTGGCGCCATCGCTCGCGCAATGTCTGTTCCGGGCTTGTAGGCCCTAAAATCCCATACGGGGAGGTGGTTCATGACCTGAGCGGTAAACCCGGCCATGGCAATAACCGACAAGCCAAGCACTGCCGCCGCTGCCTTAAAATTCACAATCGGCCTGGCATTGGACAGGCCAAGGGCGTAGTAAACACCAATTAATACACTCAAGATAACGTCTTTACCAAAGCTCTGCCAAGGGGTCAGGGGAATGGCGTCGCCAAAGCATCCGCAGTCGGTAACCTTATTAAAGTAAGCACTGTAAAACGTCAAAAAGGTGAAGAAGGCCATGAGGCCTGCCATGCTAATAAAGGTTAAAAACCGAAGATGCCCCAGGAGCATTAGCAAGCCGAGGACCACCTCAAAGGCGACCAAGAAGATGGCCATGGGCAGCGCAAGGGGCTGCAGAAACTCCAGGTTGAGCACGTCGGCACCAAAGTATTCCTCGAGCTTGTAGCTAAAGCCCAAGGGGTCGTTCATTTTAATGACGCCCGAGAAAATAAAGAGTCCGCCCAAAACAAAGCGAATCAGGTTCTGCGCTACACTAGAAAATTTCATGCGGTAAAGACTTAAAAAAGACTACTCAGAGCGGAGCTCGAGTTCCTTTTTTAGAAGCTGCATTTTGACCGAAAGCAAGGCATAGGTTGAGGCCAAAGTAACCAAGAAGGCGGCGCTGATGAGGATTAGGTCCATGGGAATTGAGTATTTAGAGTTAAAAACCGCGGGGCACAATGATTGTTCCGGAATGTTTAGGAATTGCGCATTAGAATCAGAGCAAACAAGGCGTAGTTCACCATGTCCATGTAGTTGGCGTCGACCCCCTCGGAGACCAGCGTGCTGCCCGAGTTGTCTTCGATCTGCTTGACGCGCAGCACCTTCTGCAAAATTAGGTCGGTGAGCGAGGTGATGCGCATGTCGCGCCATGCCTCCCCGTAGTCGTGGTTCTTGGCCACCATCAAGGCTTGAATTCGAGCGGCTTGAAAGTCGTAAGCGTCCATGGCCTCCTGCAGGTCCAAATCAGGCTCGCTAACCACCCCTCGGTCCATCTGAATCAGGGCCATGATGGAGTAATTGACGATTCCAATGAACTCGCCCTCTTGACTGTCGGCTACTTTTTGCTCGCCGGCGTCTTGAATGGTGCGGAGGCGGTTCGCCTTTATGAACAATTGATCGGTCAACGAAGGCAGCCGCAAAATGCGCCAGGCGGCGCCGTAGTCCTTGAGTTTATTGCCAAAAAGAGCCCGGCAGAGCGCGATTTCGTGGGCGTATTGGGTTGCGGTGTTGGCCATACTTTTACAGGGTGAAAAGTACGGCGTTTCGTCCATTTACCCTGAACCTTCGCGGCCGACTTTTTGCTGCGGACCGCCCAATGGTCATGGGCATCCTAAACGCCACTCCGGACTCCTACTACAAGCCGAGCCGCCTGTCGGGACTGGACCAACTCGAGGAACAGGCCGACCGGCTCTTGGGCGAGGGTGCCGATTGGCTTGACCTGGGCGGCTGCTCCACCCGACCCGGCGCAGATTGGCCCAGTATCGACGAAGAATGGGCCCGAATTAAAGGAGCTTTTGGCCGGCTTAGGCTGCGCTTTGGCCCCGATTTGCCCCTGTCGGTAGACACGTTCCGGGCGGAGGTTGCTCGCCGCGCACTCCAAGAGGGCGCTGACGTGGTCAACGACATTTCGGGCGGAACCCTGGACCCCAAAATTTGGTCGGTTGCGGCAGAGGCCCGCGCGCCCTATGTGCTTACCCACTACCCTACTGGCCGCGAAGGAGCCGACTTTCAGGCCCTCGGTCCCGACGAGGTGAGTCCCGCGGTGCTTCTCGAGCTCAGCGAGCGTCTGATTTTAGCCCGTGAGGCGGGCCTCAACGACGTGATTCTCGATCCCGGTTTTGGTTTCGGAAAATCGCCCGAAGGCAACCTGAGAATGCTTCGTGACCTTGAGCTCTTGACCGTTTTTGCCCACCCAATAATGGTTGGAGTTTCGCGCAAATCACTCATAACCAAAACTTTGAACATTAGTCAAGACGAGGCTCTGCCCGCCACATCGGCCCTGCACGCCTGGGCCTTAGAGCGCGGAGCCCAAATTCTGCGGGTTCACGACCCTCTCGAGGCCCGGCAGGTCATCGCGCTTCGGGAGCTCATGGCCTAAACCAATTTGGTGGGCTCTAAACCCCTGCTCCATGACCTTATATGAGCGCGGATGCTTCCCAAGGTATTTTATTCCTCGGGACCTAAAATAGGGCTGCATGGATCGCGTCCATAGGAAGTCGTTGGCTAAAAGGTACTTGGTGCCATAGACTCGGACGCTGTCTCCGCGCACTTGAATGCAGGCTATTCCGCGCCCCAATGCAATCCAACGCTGCTCCTGGTGCAAACGGGGTACGCTTTGCGCTAAAACAAGCGCCGTGAAGGCAAGGGCCGCAGCCACAATCCAAGGCCTTCGCCTGCGCAGGGCCAGCAGCCCCGCCAGGGTATAAAACACCAGCAGCGCGGTTTGGGTCGATGAAGGGAAGCGGTCCGCCCAGACCAGGCGAGGGTCCGACGCAATTCGCGCCAGGCCCTCGAGCAGAGGCTCCGGATCGGGCATGGGAAGTCCGCAAAAAGCCAAGATGCTGTAGGGATAGACCATGAGCAGCGGCGGCACGAGCAAAAAGTTGCTGAGCAAAAACGTGAGGGGCATGGAGTGAAAAATGGGCAGGGCCAGCGGCGTGGTAGCCCATTGAGCCGCCAAGGAGGTTCGCAGGCCTGCGATGATTTTGCTGCTTTTGTGGCCCACTGTGGCGGGCGGAGAGGCCAAAATAAGCCCGAGAACCGCGGCCGAAGACAACTGAAAGCCAAGCTGATAAGCCATCTTGGGGAAGAATACCAGCAGTCCAACCTGAGCGAGTGCAAAGGCGTCGATGCCGCGCGGACGGTTGCCCCCTAGGCCAATTATGCCCACCACCGTAATCATGGCTGCGGACCTAATAGCGCTGGGAGCAAAGCCCACAACCGCTACAAATGCCCAGACGACGGCCAGCGCGATAAGGGTTACCAAGCCCCGAGCAGCGCGCGGAACCAAGGGCAGCAGACCGAGCATTCCGACCCAAATCAGGCCGAGATGGAATCCCGACACCGACAGCACGTGTATTATTCCCAGGGCCTGGAATGCCTGCATGCTCGACTCGGGAAGATCGTCCATGTCTCCGATCCACAAGGCCTGGGTAAGCCCGCGCGAAGCAGGGCCCCAAGGGAGTTTTTGAATCTGGTTTCGGCCCCAGATTGCGCTTCGTCTCCACCATGCGCTTGCCATGGGCACTCGAGTCAAACGAGCCCTGATCTTTGCCCGAGCGACGATGCCGCGGGGGGCCGCAGCCTTGGCTGCGTCAAAAGCCCATGGAACCTGGGCGCTGTCAAGCGGAATCAGGTCCAGCCGCAGTTGGTAGGCAAAACCCTCTTGAAGGGTATCGTAGCACCGAAGCTTCAAGCCCGAGGAGTCCTCAATGATTCCCGATCCCTGGGTCCAGTACCAGCCTTCGCAGCGGCGGGGTACATCCAGCTGGGGCATGTTTGGAACCGTACGGATGCTTGCAACCAGAAGCATGAGGCCAAAGCCTCTAAGCCACGCGAAGTCCGCCCAAAATAAAATTCTAAGACGCAGGGACCCCGCCGAGGCCAGGGCAGCAATAGCGACCAAAACAAGGCCCGTAGCAGCCCAGAGCATGCGGCTCTCGCCCGGCAAGGCAAAGAGTCCAGCCCACATTCCAAGCATAGCCCAAACAACCATGCTGCAAAATGCAGCGCAGAGCCCGAGCAAGCGTTTTTTAACGAATTCCGCTTCTAAAAAACAGGCCGGACGCTCAGAGCCCCGAGTGCTGCAAATCACTCAGGCGGGCACCCGGGTAGTAGTGTTCGAGAATCGACCTAAACCCATAGCCCAGCTGGCTCATGCGCCATGCGCCCTCCTGAGAAAGTCCGATTCCGTGGCCGTTGCCGCGTCCGTGCAAAAGCACCTCGTTGCCCTCAAGTTCGGTAGAAAACCAGGACGACCGAAGGCCAAAACGCTCGCGCAGAAGCCTAAAGCGAATTTTGTTGCCGTTCCACTCCAAGAACTCGCGGCGGCTGTCTTGCTCAATGCTAAAAACCGCTTGCCGCAGGCTTTCGTTGGTGGAAGATACCGACCAGGTTTGCGCAAAAAACCGAATCCAATCGGCGCTCGGAATGCGCTTTACCCAATAGGTTTGCGGACAATCTAGACTAAAGCTATCGGGCTTGTTCACCAGATGGGCGCTTGGCTTGAAGTACCAAGCTGCCGGCATCAGTTCTCCGCCCGAATTGGCGTGAAAAAGCGTCTCCACAAAGGCATTGGTGTCGGCGCGGTAGAGCAGCAAGCCCTCGGTGCTGAACGCCGCCTCAATCAGGTTAAAACGCCGCGTGGAATCAGCCGGCCATCCGTGGTAAACCTGAGAACGCACGTCGTCGCTAACTTGGTAGCCCAATGGCGCGTACTTGCGCCGGTTGGCAGCCCACCAGGTGCGAGCTACCGTCGCCTGAGCTCGCCAAAGCTCGCGCCCCAGGTACTTGCCGAGCTCTGCATTGACGACTCCGGCCACATAATCCTCCAGCGGAACTCGATTGACCACCAAAAGCTCGGTCGCACCGAGCGGAGCCAGTGTAAATCCACCGGGATAACTACGCCGCTGCCCCGAGGGACCCTCCGTTGCTACAGGCTGGTCGGCCTCAACCCGTATGGAGTCTGCGCTACGCCAGGTTCCGTCGGTATTACCCTGAACCATGGCTCCTGACCGTCGCAAATGCAGGTTGCTCGACTCCACGGTGTCGGGTTGGGCTCCGAGCAAAAACCAGATGCTGCGCAGGGTGGTTCCGCCCATTTTAAACTCATAAACGTCTTTAACGGCATAAATCCGCACCCTCACCTGGGGCATGGCCAGCGCAGAAGGCATCAGAAGAAGCGAGGCTAAAAGCCCAAAAACCAACCTAATCCTCATAAGGTCAGCACATAGTGAGCAATGCGGTCCATGGCGCCTGAATGGCCCAGCATCGAGCGAAATTCCGTCAAATCGTCAAGCATTTGCGCGCGCTCAGGGCCCTCGGCATTAATCTTTTGAAGCTCCCGCGCGAGGTTCTCTGCGTTGCAGGATTCCTGGAGGTGCTCGGCCACCGCCCCTCTGCCCAAAACCAAATTAACCAGCGACACATGCTTCACCGTTACCAAGCGCTTGGCGATGGCAAAACTGAGCGGATCAACCCGATAGGCAACGACCATGGGGATGCCAAGAATTCCGAGTTCCAGGGTGGCCGTTCCGCTGGCGACCAGGGCAAGCCTCGCCCCTTTTGCGCTGCCCATTCCCTGAGCAATGGTTCCGCGCGGCTCCGCATTGAGGATGCCCCGCAGCAATACTCGGTACTGCGTCTCGGTCCACGAACTCGGTCGTATCCATAGCGGAATCTGCCCCAATCGCTCGGCAGTCGCCGCAAACACCGGCACGAGGCGCTCGAGTTCCGAACGGCGCGACCCTGGGGCAAGCACCAGGCCAAAAGACTGGCTTGTACTGGAGTCGGATTCGTAGCGATCCAGGGCAGGATGCCCAAAATAGGATGCATTCACGCCCCGCTGCTGCAAAAATTCTGGTTCAAAAGGCAGCAAGGCAATAACTGCATCAAAGGCCTTGGCGAGGATTTCTACCCTAGACTCCTTCCAGGCCCAGACGCTTGGTGCAACGAGCTGAACCACCCGGCGCTCGCTGCGCCAAGGGCGCTTCGCCATCCACTTGGCCAGGCGCAGGTTGAATCCCGGGTAGTCCACCAGCAGCACGAGGTCCCAGGGCTCCGCGAGGATTGCCTTTGCCTCGCGAAGGTTAGCCAAGACCGAGCGGCTGTTGCGCAGCACGTCTAAGAACCCCATAAAGGCAAGGCTCTCCAGCCCGCGAAGCACTGGTTTGCCCAAGGCGCGGCTGAGTTCTGGGCCTCCCCAAGCATCAAAATACCAATCAGGTTGCACCGAACGCAGTGCGCGCAGAATCTCAGCACCCAGAACGTCGCCCGAGGCTTCGCCTGCTAAAATAAAAACGCGTTTTATAGCCATTCCCACCGCCAATAAACCGCAACAATGAGATAGACTGCGCTAATGAGCACCATACTGAAGGCCATGCGGTAGCGCTTCAAAACAATGGCAAGCGTCAAAAAAATCCCCTCAAGCACCAGCGAAATTCCCAAAACACGGTTGAGTAAATAAGCCCAAAGGTCAGAATCCAGCTCCGCAACGGGAGGCAGGTTCGGATAGGTCGCCAACAAAAAGGACCAGGCGAACCAGGGCGTGCCCGCAGCAACGGCAAGACCCATGTAGGCTTCGAGTCGATCTCTGCGGGGACCAGGGCTCATTGCTGGTCGAGGCGGCCTTTAAGATCAGCCAAAGCGTCGTGAGCGGTAAGGTCAAAATGGGTCGGAACCACACTGACGTACCCATTATCAAGCGCCCAGATGTCGGTATCGGTAGCCCCGTCGGGGTTAAAGTAGTCCCCGCGCATCCAAAAATAGGGCTTGCCGTTGGGGTCAAAGCGCTCCTCAAACTCTTCCTTCCAGAAGCCTAGGGCCTGGCGGGCCACGCGCACCCCGGCATAGGGCGCCTTATCGGCATGCGGAAAATTCACGTTAAGGCAGGTTCCTTTGGGTAATCCCTGATCGAGCACGTTTCGTGCAATTTGCTTCAGGTAGGGTTCTAGAGCACTAAAGTCCGCGTCCCAACGGGAGTCCAAAAGACTGAATCCAATGCTTGGAACAGCCTGCATGGCACCCTCTACTGCGGCCGACATGGTCCCGCTGTAGATGACGTTGACGCTTGCGTTGCTGCCGTGGTTGACTCCACTGACAATTAAATCGGGCTTGCGATCCTTGAGTACCTCGTGCAGGGCAAGCTTCACGCAGTCTACTGGCGTACCGCTGCAGGAGTACTCTGTTTGGGGGCCTGCATCGATTTGCATCGGCCGAAGGCGCAGGGAATCATGAAGCGTAATAGCATGACCCATACCACTTTGTGGGCTGTCTGGAGCCACGACAACAACCGTCCCCAAGCCGTTCATGGCATGGATTAAGCGACGGATTCCCGGCGCTGTGATGCCGTCGTCGTTGGTAACCAAAATCAGGGGTAGATCCATGGGTGCAAATTAAGTAGGGAGCGTTAGCAAAATCAGGCACAAGATTTGTACTTTTCCACTCACTTATCGACCAAACTATGATTTTTATTATCCTCCTCGTTTTTATGGTTGCCGGCTTCGCGGTGCAAGCTCGCTTAAAGAACCGTTTTAAAAAGTATTCCGAGAGCTACCTCTCCAGCGGACTCTCTGGAGCCGAGGTCGCGCGGCGAATGCTCAATTTCTATGGGCTTGACAGCGTTCAGATCATTAGTGTACCTGGCCAGCTGACCGACCACTACAATCCAGCCAACAAAACCGTGAATTTGTCTCCCGAGGTCTACGAGGGCAGAAACATCTCGGCAGCTGCGGTTGCCGCCCACGAGTGCGGGCATGCGGTACAGCACGCCACGGCCTATGCATGGCTGACCATGCGCAGCAAAATGGTTCCCGTGGTGAGCTTTAGCGGCAAAATCATGAACATGGTGTTTTTGTTTTCTATTTTGGGAATGAGTGTCCTCGGTCTTGGTTTTGAGCAGGCCCTTGTGGTGGTCATTGCCGCACAGGCTGTTGTGGCCACTTTTGCCCTAGTTACCCTGCCCGTAGAATACGACGCTTCACGCCGTGCCTTAGTTTGGCTTCAGGGAGCAGGCATTACCGATGCCAGCAACCACCACCAGGCAGAGGACGCGCTTAAGTGGGCTGCGAGAACCTACCTCGTGGCTGCCGCAGCCGCAGTAACCCAGCTGCTCTACTACATTATGCTTTACATGGGTCGCAGGGACTAAAATGACCCTTCGCCCCTACCGGCCTGCGGACAGTGCGCAAATTTTAGCCATTTACGGCCCTATCATAGCCAATTCTTCGGCCACCTTTGAGGTTGAAGTTCCGTCGCTGAACGACTTTTCGGAACGCCTGGCGCAGATCGCCGGGCGTTTCCCGTTTTGGGTGGCTGAAGACGCCAACGGCTCCATTCTAGGCTATGCCTACGCAACCACACACCGCGAGCGCATCGCGTACCAGTGGACCGTAGAAACCAGCGTGTACGTTGCGCCCACCGCCCACCGCCAGGGCCTGGGCCGCGCGCTCTACTCCGCCCTCTTGCCTTCGCTGGTTGAGCGCGGGTTCGTCTGGGCCTATGGTGTCATCACGCTACCCAACGACGCTAGCATCGCTCTGCATGCCGCATGCGGCTACGAATCATTTGCTACCTACAGCGCGGCAGGTCAAAAGTTTGGAGAATGGTGCGACGTGCACTGGATGCGCTACGCGCTGAATCAGGCTCGACCGGGCATGGCCGCTCCACGTTTTCAGGGACTTTCCCTCGATGAAGGAGTAGAAGTTCGCTAGATTCTAGAAAATCTTACCCGGATTCAAAATATTGTTGGGGTCGAGCAGCGCCTTGATTCCGCGCTGAAGGTCCAGGGCCGCGGGGGCAAAGGCCAAGTCCATAAATTCCCGCTGAACCAAGCCGATCCCGTGCTCGCCCGAGATGGTTCCGCCCATGGCACGCACCTCAATGAAGATTTGGCGAATGCCCATTTTTAGGCGCTCGCCCTGCCAGTCGGCATCGGTCATATCGCCCTTGACGATGTTGACGTGAAGGTTTCCGTCGCCTGCGTGACCATAGCAGACTGATTTAAAACCGTACTCGCCTCCGATGCGTTTGACCGCCCGGAGCAGGTCGGGCAGTTTGGCCCGCGGCACCACGGTATCTTCTTCTTTATATACACTGTGCTTTTTTACGGCCTCCCCCACCCTGCGGCGCAGCTTCCAAAGCGCGTCGCGCTCTGCCTGGGTTTGGGCAAAAAGTACTTCAAGAGCTCCGGCCTCCTCGGCTACAAGGGCAAGCTGCTCCGCCTCGCGCATCACAGCCTCTTGGTCGGTGCCGTCAACCTCCATCAGCAGGTGGGCCTCAATGCCTGGTCCGGTGGGAATCGACACGCCGTCAACGTACCTCAGAGTCCAATCGATGGCGTCGCGCTCCATGAACTCCAGTCCGCTTGGGGTGATTCCGGCCTGAAAAATGCGACTTACCGCGGCGCATGCTACCTCTGCCGACGCAAAGGGGGCGAGCAGCGTCAAATGATGGCGCGGGTAGGGAATCAAGCGGACCACAATCTTGGTAATTACGGCCAGGGTTCCCTCCGAGCCCACCATGAGCTGGGTAAGGTTGTATCCCGTGCTGTTTTTGAGGGTGTTGGCGCCGGTCCAGATGATCTCGCCACTGGGCAAAACCACTTCGAGGTTAAGCACGTAGGCCCCAGTCACGCCATACTTCACGGCCTTGGGTCCGCCGGCGTTGTAGGCGACGTTGCCGCCCATGGTGCTGCTGCCCCACGACGAGGGGTCGGGCGGATAAAACAGTCCCTGCTCCTTGCATGCCTCGTGAAAAACCTGGTTAACCACGCCGGGCTCGACGCTTGCCTGAAAGTTTGCCGGATCGATTTCAAGAATCCGATTAAAGCGCTCCATGCTCAGAGATATTCCGCCATGCACAGGAATAGCCCCGCCACTCAGGCCGGTGCGGGCCGCTGCGGGCGTCACGGGAATGCGTGCTTCGTTAGCCCAGCGTAGCAAGAGCGAGACCTCCTCGGGAGTCGACGGCCGAACCACCACGTCGGGCAGCACCCGAATGTCTTCGGTTTCGTCATGCGAAAAGTCCGCCAGACGATCGGGGTCGACCGAGACCTGGTCCGCACCCATTAAGTCGATCAGAGCCTGAATGGATTTTCGCGTAACTTCGGCCATCTTCATTAAAATTAGAAACCAAATGTACCGCAGTATCCGACTAGTCTTCTTGCTTCTTACAGGTCATGCTTCTCTTTTTGCACAGCGCCCAGTCGAGTTAACTGACTTGTTTGAATCCCGCGTTTTCAGCGCACGGGGAGTGCGGGGATTTGGATCCCTCGAAGACGGCCTTCACTTTAGCCGCCAAACTACCAAAGGCATTGAGCGCTACAGTTTTGCCACGGGCGAAGCCGTCGACTTAATGGTCGCCACCGAGAACCTAAAAATCAACGGAACTCAACTCAATCTCAACAACTACGTCTTTGCACCGGGCGAACGCTATGTGATTTTAGAGTCCGAAATTGAACCGATTTACCGGCATTCCTACAAGGCTTCGGTCTATGTTTTTGACCGCGAAAGCAAAAAATTGACTCATGTCTTTGGTAAGCCCATTCAGAATCCGGTCCTGTCGCCTGACGGAAGCAATCTTGCCTTTGTCTACGAGAACAACGTCTACATTCAAAATCTAAGCAGCCTCGAGCTGACTACTGTTACGCTCGACGGCGAGCGCAATGCCATTATTAACGGAGCACCCGACTGGGTCTACGAAGAAGAATTTGGCTTCCACGTTGGCATTGCTTGGAGCCCCGACAGCAAGTCCCTAGCCTACCTGCGCTTTGACGAGACCGCCGTGCCCACCTTCAGCATGGATGTTTTTGGTAGCGAAACCTACCCAGAGCCCTATGTTTTTAAGTATCCCAAGGCCGGCGAGGTAAATTCCAAGGTCAGCCTGCATGTTTGGACCAATGGACGCAGTCAGACGGCGAGCGAGGGCCTTAACTACGAGTACATTCCGCGCATGGCCTGGAGCCCTCAGGGCGCCTTGTTTTTTGCCACCCTAAACCGCCATCAAGACTCCATGAAGGTGATGACCTACACTTTGGGAAAGGCGTCCTCCTTGTTTTTTCTCGAAACCGACGCAGCCTATGTCGAATCCGAGCGAGAGTTTAGCTTTTTGGCCAACGGTCGTCTTGTTTGGGCCAGCGAGCGCAGCGGGTTCACGCACTATTACTTGTATTCTACTGACGGCAAAAAGGTTAGTCCCATCACAAGCGGATCCTTTGACGTGACCCAGTGGTACGGGGTAGATGAGGTCCGCGGCGAAGCCTACTATCAGGCCGCCAGCCGGAGCGCCAGGCAGAGGGAAGTGTTTCGCGTGAAGCTAGCAAGCGGCAAAGCCTCTGCCATAGCCAAGGACGCGCCCTGGAACGGGGCTGACTTCTCGTCCTCCTTTGACTTTTATGTGCTTAGCACCCAAGAGGGCAACCGTCCTCCGCGCTACAGCCTGCACCAGCGCAACGGCCAGCAGGTTCGCATGCTTGAAGACAATGCGGAACTGTCCAAGAGCATTGAGAATTTTACCCTTTCTCCGAAGACATTTTATACCCTCGAGGCTGCGAACGGTCAAAAACTGCCCGCCTGGGAAATTCGCCCCGTGAACTTTGACGCGAGCAAAAAATACCCCCTACTCATGTTTGTATACGGTGGGCCCGGATCGCAAAACGTGCTGGAGCAAATGGGAGGAAGAGACTACTTCTGGTACCAAATGCTTGCGGCCAAGGGATACTGGATTGTTTGCGTCGACAACCGCGGAACCGGCGGAATGGGCCGTGACTTTAAGAAGGTGACCTACCTGCAGCTCGGTAAGTACGAGGTTGAGGACCAAATCGCCGCCGCGCAGTCGCTGGCCAAGCACCCCAACGTAGACGCAAGCCGCATCGGCATCTGGGGCTGGTCCTACGGCGGGTTCATGTCGGCGAATTGCCTGCTTCAGGGCGCCGACGTCTTTAAGGCGGCCATCGCGGTGGCTCCAGTGACCAACTGGCGCTTTTACGACAACATCTACACCGAGCGCTACATGCGCACTCCGGCCGAGAACTCGACCAACTACGACGTGAATTCGCCCTTGGACCACGCCGCAAAGCTCAAGGGCAACTTTTTGCTGGTGCATGGTTCTGCCGACGACAACGTGCATGTTCAAAACTCCATGCGACTTGCCGAAGAGTTGATCAAGGCCAACAAGCAGTTTGACTTTATGATTTACCCCGACAAAAACCACGGAATTTCGGGTGGCGCCACACGCTATCAGCTCTACACAAAGATGACCAACTTCATCCTTGAGAATTTATAGTTAAACTTTTATGGCCTTTGTGCGGCTTTATTCCTAACTTTTACCCCATCTCGCTAACCCTTTAAACACTGCCTTATGGCTACGTCTCAAAAAATGGCGCATCCGCGCGGACTCTACACCCTATTTTTCACAGAGATGTGGGAACGCTTTAGCTACTATGGCATGCGGGCTCTTTTGGTTCTTTACCTCACCACCGAGTACGCCCGGGGCGGATTCGGAATGGACCGGGCCTCTGCGCTAGAGATTTACGGGATTTTCACGGGATTGGTCTACCTGACCCCCATCATAGGTGGCGCCCTTGCCGACCGAATTTTAGGGCAGCGAAGGGCTATCTATATCGGCGGATTTCTGATGGCCTTTGGGCAGTTTGCCCTGGCCGGGTCGCATGCCTATGCGGCAGACGAAGCCACCCGACAATGGTTGTTTCACCTAGGGCTCGGTCTTTTAATTGCCGGCAACGGATTTTTTAAGCCCAATATCTCCACTATTGTAGGTGCTCTTTACACCGACAACGATCCGCGTAAGGACTCGGCCTTCACCATATTTTACATGGGAATCAACCTCGGCGCTTTTCTGTCGCCCGTTATTTGCGGAACCCTTGGCGAGCAAGTGGGCTGGATGTATGGTTTCGGCAGTGCTGGAGTCGGTATGCTGCTTGCCACCGTTTGGCTTTATATCGAAGAGCCCAAACTCGATGGTCGAGGAATGCCACCGGGCCGCGAAGGCCTGCGCCTAAAGCCTTCTGACTTTGGCACCATAGCCGCATACGTCGTGGGTTCCATGGCCACGGTCCTTGGATTTTTGGCCCTGCAAGAAGCAATTCCCGAAGAAACCATGTCGTTGGCGCTTAAGGTGGTGGCCGTTCTGGCCATTGCGGGGGTTGCCTACATCATTTACAGCGGTACTAACGGTTCTGAGCAGTGGAGCCGTGTGGGCGCCATTCTAATTTTTATGGTTGCCAACATCTTCTTTTGGAGCGGATTTGAGCAGGCCGGCGGAACCTTTAACCTCTTTGCCGCCGAAGAAATCGACAGGAATATTTTTGGTTACGAGATTGCCGCATCCCTCTTTCAGAGCGTGAACGCCCTGGCCATCTTCATTTTTGCGCCCCTCTTTGGCTCGCTTTGGGTCACCTTGGCCATGCGCAACATGAATCCCTCCACGCCCGTTAAATTTGGCCTTGGCCTAGTCCTGCTGTCGGTGGGTTTTGTTGTCATGTCGTTCGCGAGCTTTGCAGCCAGTGGCGAGGAGCTCATCAGCCCCATGTGGCTTGTGGGGGTTTATGTGCTCCACACCTTTGGCGAGCTTTGCATCTCCCCCATCGGACTTTCTATGATTACCAAACTGGCTCCGCCTAAAATTGTGAGCATTGTCATGGGCCTTTGGTTTGCCTCTATGGCTTTGGCCAACTACCTCTCTGGAATTATGGAGAGCCTGCTGCACTCCATCGCTCCCGACATGAATTTGTTTGTGTTTCTTACCATCACCTCGGCGGTTGGTGCAGCACTCTTGTTTGCCCTTACTCCTCTGCTGCGCAAGCTCATGCGCGGAATTCACTAAGGGATCGATTCTCGATTTTTACTAAAAAGGGGCTCAATGGGCCTCTTTTTTTATGCTTACCCCTTACTTTTTATGCTTACCCCTTACAAAAAGGGGGTAAAAAACAAGCGCGGCTTCTTTCGAAACCGCGCTCAGTGGAAACACTCAATGAGAATGTAGTACCCACACGTCCCATAGGACGGTTTTTGCTCGACCTTACCACCATTAGCCTGAACCTGGTGAATCGAACTTTGAAAGAACTCACTCAGGCCTTCCTCTCGACAGAGGCTACCGAACCTCTATTTCAAGATTCCGTGAGCGGTCTTTCTCTCAACTAGACCGTGCAAGCGACGGTTCGTGGCTTTTTCCACTCCGAGTCTCGAACCTAAGCTCTCCACTCAGTAATTGAGCAGCACGAAAGGAGTAAACTCCAACACCCAAGGGTGTCTCGTGCTGGCCGGGAGGCACAACCTCCCATAAACCTTTCTACGTGGTTCCAATCGTCATTGGACGCATAGGGTTCTTTGAGGTTTGTGTTGGTCAGCCAAGCAAGGCCTTCCTCTACTCGCAAGATAAAAATCTCACTTAAATTCCTCAACGCTAGCTAATTGCTCTGAGAGCAGAAGCAGAAAAAAGCATCTTGTTGCCATTCGCTTTTTTCTTTTACGCTTTACTAAAGTATCAAAAAATATTGCATTTCCTAAACCTGTTAATAACTTTATTTTATTTTAAACTTAAAGCCGATAACCCATTAATAAACAACAATTTACAAACAAATATTGGAGTATGCATGAACCATAAAAAATCCCCTTGGCGCGTACCAAGAGGATTCTTAGGGAAATTTAGTCGGGATGACAGGACTTGAACCTGCGACCTCACGCCCCCCAGACGTGCACTCTACCACCTGAGCTACATCCCGATTAGGGCGGCAAATATACGCCCTTCGCGGACCGAATTTATGGACAACTTTGCTCGCAAAATCTACCCCGCCTCGTACCTTTGATGCATGGAACAACACAGCCTCGTAATTATTGGATCTGGCCCTGCAGGCTACACTGCCGCCATCTATGCCGCACGGGCAGACCTCAAGCCAATTATGTACGTCGGACTGCAGCCCGGGGGGCAGCTAACCACCACCACCGAGGTAGATAACTTCCCAGGCTACCCTCAAGGTGTAGATGGAAACCAACTCATGGAAGACTGCAAAGTCCAGGCAGAGCGCTTTGGAACTGAAGTCCGCTGGGGAATGATTACTGAGGTTGAATTCAGCGATACTCCGGGCGGATATCACAGCCTAACGGTCGACGACAACTTAATAATTCAGGCAAAAACAGTAGTAATTGCTACGGGAGCTACCGCTAAATACCTAGGACTGCCCAGTGAAGAGCGTTTCATGGGCCACGGAGTAAGCGCTTGCGCAGTCTGCGACGGCTTCTTCTACAAGGGCCAAGAGGTAGTAATTGTGGGCGGTGGCGACACCGCGGCCGAAGAGGCCTCTTACCTGTCTAAGCTTTGCCCCAAGGTAACCATGCTGGTGCGCAAAGGGGAACTTCGCGCTTCTAAAGCAATGCAGAACCGCATTATGGCAACGCCCAACATCGTGGTTCGGTGGAATACCGAAACCCTAGAGCTCCTAGGCGATCAAGGGGTTGAAGCCGTTAAGGTGCGCAATATTCTAACGGGAGAGGAAGACGTGATTGCTGCGAGTGGGTTCTTTGTAGCCATCGGCCACAAGCCCAATACTGATATTTTTAAGGGGCAACTTGAGATGGATGAGGTGGGCTACCTGCACATTCAAGCAGGAAGCACCAAAACCATTAAACCCGGTGTTTTTGCCTCGGGAGATGTCGCCGACAAGGTCTACCGTCAAGCCATATCGGCAGCGGGAACCGGCTGCATGGCCGCCCTCGACGCAGAACGCTATTTGGCAGAGTTTCACTAAGAAGCAATACCTAACTTTTATCCCATAAAAAAAGCCGGACCAAAGTCCGGCTTTTTGCTGTTTTATAGCTTGGTTTACAAGCGCTTGCGTCCGCTAGGTTTGCCGCCAAAGCCAGGCTTATCGCCTCCGCCAAAGCTTGGTCGGCTTCCGCCGCCCGCACCTCCGCCAAAGCTTGGTCGGCTTCCGCCTGCACCTCCACCAAAGCGCTTGGCTCCACCAAAGCTTGGCTTTCCGCCTGAACTTAAGCGAGGCTTGCCCGAAGCACCACCGAAGGAATCGCTTGCACCGCGGTTGAAGGCACTAGCGCGGTCTTCACCTCCGCCACCTTGAGCCCAATCGGGCGATTCTTGACGCTGGGTCCATGAACCTCCGCGGGCACTGTCGCCCTGAGAACCGCCACGGTCCGCACCTTGATCACGTGATCCTGCTCCTGCACCGCCTTGATAACCACCACGGTTGCCGCCTTGATCGCGGAATCCGCCGCCACCACTGCCGCCGCCTTGATAGCCGCCTCGGTCACGAAAGCCACCGCCACCGCCGCCGCCTTGGTAGCCGCCACGGTCTCTGAAGCCGCCACCGCCGCCACCTTGGTAGCCGCTTCCGCCGCCACCTTGATAGCCGCCACGGTCACCGCCTCGGTCTCTGAAGCCTCCGCCGCCACCACCTTGGTAGCCGCCACCGCCGCCACCTTGGTAGCCGCCACGACCGCCTCGGTCGCCAAACTTACCCTGGGGACGACCGCCACCAAAGCGATCGTTACGAGGTCCTTTGTCGCGCTCAAAGCGTCCGACTTGATCTTCAACCGCGTCGAGTTTTACCTCAACGCCTTGAATCAAGGAACCCTCTAGTGCTGTGCGTACGTCGGCCACACGGGACTCGGGCACGTTAAAGTAGCTGTGGGCATCTTCGCAGTTCACTCCTTGAACGTCGTTTTCTCCCAATCGCACCGTCTCGCGCAAGAAATCCTTGAGGGAGAACCAGCTGAAGCCTTGGGCTGTGCCCACGTTGATAAAGAAGCGCTGCTCCACGGGAGCGTCCATGTTACGGGCACGCTTTGGTCCGCGCTCTTCAAAATCGTCGCCTCGCTCTCTGCGCTCCTTTTGGGCACGAACCGAGGGAATTTCTTGCTGCTCCATTACGTAGTGCTGAACCAACTCGTGAAGCTCTGCCGCAAAAAAGCGCTCGATGAGCTCTCTAGAGGTTAAATGCTCAAACTGGGGCATGATGGCTTCAATAAGTGGCTTGATGTTCTCAGGAGCCTCTGGGTGTGCGGCAAATTCTTCGGCGAAGTAGTTAACCTGACGCGCAAGAACCTCATCGCGGGTCGGTAACTGGCTCTGCAGCATTTCGCGTTGAATCGATTTCTGGATGTAGGCGATCTTGCGGCGCTCCATGGGGTTGATTAGGGACCAACTCTGACCGGATTTTCCAGCACGGCCGGTACGGCCACTGCGGTGGGTATAGCTCTCGGTGTCGTTAGGGAATCCGAAGTGAATAACGTGAGACAGGTCTTGAACGTCAATTCCACGGGCTGCTACGTCGGTGCAGACCAGAAGCTTAATCCTCTTGTGACGAAAGGACTGCATCACCAAGTCACGCTGCTGCTGGCTCAAGTCGCCGTGCAGGGCTGAGGCAGTGTATCCTTCGGCCACAAGACGCTCCGAGAGCTCCTGCGTTTCGATCTTGGTGCGGCAAAAAATCATGCCATAAAGGCCAGGCGCGCTGTCGAGAAGGCGGCGCAAACCGCTGTATCGGTGCTCCTTGGGGACTACAAAAACAGTATGGGAAACAGTGGCAGTACCCGAATTGCGCTGACCGATCTGAACGCGAACGGGGTTGTTCATCAGAGTCTTGGTCATCGCATCGATGGGCTTGGGCAGGGTTGCGCTAAAGCACCAAATGTTTCGGCCCTCGGGAGCCTGCTTGAGAACCTCTTGCACGTCATCCCAAAAGCCCATGTTGAGCATCTCGTCGGCTTCGTCGAGCACGATGTACTGAAGATCATCAAAAAGAACCTGCCCTTGGCGGTTCAAATCGAGCAACCTTCCGGGCGTCGCCATTAAAATATCTACGCCTCTCTTGAGGGCGGTAACCTGAGTGCGCATGGAGGAACCTCCATAAACCGCAAGAATTCGCAGTCCGGTTTCGGTAGCGTACTTCTCCATCTCGGCCGAAATCTGAACACAGAGTTCGCGCGTTGGAGCGAGAATTAGGGCCTTCGGTCGATTCTTTGCCGACGGTTCGCCGTCTTCAAGAAGCATGTGCAGCAATGGCAAGCCAAATGCAGCCGTTTTACCGGTACCGGTTTGAGCCAAGGCAACCATGTCGGTTTGGCCCTTAGCATTGAGAAGAATTGGAATTGTTT
The DNA here is from genome assembly GCA_002737315.1 of Flavobacteriales bacterium. Classification (GTDB taxonomy): domain Bacteria; phylum Bacteroidota; class Bacteroidia; order Flavobacteriales; family Schleiferiaceae; genus TMED14. The sequence goes on along the minus strand of NSIH01000004.1, from coordinate 30,468 downwards.
CGGCCTGAACTGGCGTTGCTAGTTCAAAGCCAAGCGTACTAACCGCTTGAAGTAATTCGGCACGTAGGCCGAGATCTGTAAATGAAGACATCTCGTGGATGGAATTAAAAGCCCTAAAAATGGCCCCAACCCGCGGAGCCTTCGGTCGTAGAAAGCATATCGTCCTATAAGCCGGATTCTGTCCGCGCTGTAAAGCGCGTCCTTGCCATTAATCTAGGCAGTTGGTCACCCAACTGCTCAAGCTGCCTACCCGCTGGCTCAGACGAACAGTCTTCAAGCGCCAGCCTACATGGCATTTCATCCCGCGAGGTTTACCAAGCCATCGAAATTGCTTTCGACGCTGGTGGGCTCTTACCCCACCTTTTCACCCTTACCTCCGGTACTCGTACGATGCAACCGGCGGCGGTTTCCCTCTCTGTGGCACTAGCTGTCAGCCTTGGGTTGCCCCTCAACTGCCTACCCGTTAGGTAGCGCGGTGCTCTGTGATGTCCGGACTTTCCTCCCTCTGGTACCGAAATACTTTAAGGCGGCAAGGCGGACGATATGCGGGCGCAAAGGTACGTAAAATAAGAACACCGCTCTGTCAGTAGAGCGACATTCTTTTTTACCCTTGAATTCTATCCTACTTCTGAAGCGCTACGCGCTGCATCGCCTGGCCTTCTTCGCTGGTTATCTGAAGCCAATAAAGACCCGAGGCGTGACCGCGAAGATCAATGCTGTGGTGCTGAAGTCCGCTCGCAGACTCCAAGATGCGCACATAAACCGATTGACCCAAGGCATTGACCACTTTGAGCTCTGCATGCTGCATGGAGCCTAAGTCAAAGTCCACATGGAATAGGCCCGCAGTAGGGTTTGGATACATACTCAGGCTGCGGCTTAAGGCAGACTCCGCCACATTGATGCCGGCCACTAGTACAGGAACAACCAAGGTATCGACTCCACATAAACCGGTAGCCAAAAGGGTCACGCCGTAGGTTCCGTTCGCGGCATAGCTGTGGCTGACCTGAGCACCCGATGCGGTGCCTCCGTCGCCAAAGTTCCAGTCGTAGGTGATTGCATTCGTTGTTGCGCTTGCATCAAAGTCAACATTCATAGCCGCAAGCGTTGCCGCTTGAGGCGTGCTGGTAAAGCTCGCAGTAGGCGCAGCTCGACGGTAGAGAGTCACCTCACCATCAGGACGCGGGCAACCGCCACCGCCCAACTGCCAGTTGTAGAAATAGTAATAAGAAGCCGCGCCGAACGACGATCCGGTAATTGTCACGCTCCCGTCCGTCGAAAGGTAAGGATACGAAGCCCCCGAGGAATTGCGTTGAAGTCCGCCCGCGTTATTGGTCGTCGTACTGCCCATACGGTAGTCCCCTGGCGGAAGTGGAATATTTACTATCAATCGATTAAAGCCGGCACCGGTGGAAGGAACAGTCACGGTCTGAACAATGGCTGTTGTCAAGGCATTTTGAATTACTACATCAATCAAACCGCTATTTAGAGCAAACACGTCCAAACTATGAATGGTTGTCGGCGCATTTACTGTGAATAGCAGATAGTGGTTCATGGCAGTGTAATTCGATGTGGCTCCGATGGTATTATTCAATGGACCAACTTGACCTGAAGTCGAGGTTTGGCGGAGCACAAACGTTGTATCTGCGGCGTTCATGGGGCCAACCAATAAACTGTCCGATGTGCCAAGGGTATCACCCGACGTAGTCAGCCAGCGGTAAGAAGCGTTGCCCGTAACCGAAGGGAAGTACAGTGTTGCGAACCCGCCATCGCACAGGGTATCTATCGAGGCCGTGGGGATAGGGGGCAGGGCATCAAGCAGGTTGCGGTTCACTAACAGGGTATCGTTAGAGGACTTACCGTCGTTGGTTAAAGCCACGTAGCCCCTGAATACGAAGGTTCCACCGACGACAGAATTGAAGGTGCCTAAGGCTACCGTATCGGTTGATAGCGAGGGCAATGTGCCCGCGAATATACCTGTGAAGTTAGCTGTCGCTGCGCCCGAAACGTTGGCCCCTACTGCAAAGTTGCTTTGCGACGCCGTACCCAAATTGCGAATTATCACTGAAACCGAAGTGTTCGAATCACCGCAGGCGTTGTTGTTGGGTACAATCAGCCCGAGAAGCTGAAGGTCGTTTGCCAAGGGGGTAAATTCGTCGGCACCAATGTCAGGCATCGTGGCAGATCGGCTATCGCCGTCAAGGTCTACAGCAATACTCGGAATTGGGGTTCCTAAATTGTTAGGACCAGTGTTCACTACATGCAAGTCATCGTTCGCATTAAAAATCACCGGGATATCAGTAGAATTCACGTTCAATGATGGGTAGCTCGCCTTCCAGGCAGCCAAACTCGCCTGGGCCGTGTTGTAGAATGCAAATGTTGCGGCGTCTGAATTATATAAGTTGTAGTCCAGGGTCATCGAATCCGGCAGCGAACTCTGATAAAGCGCATAGGTCCCGCCCTTAAAAATGTTGTTGCGCAAATTCAAGTTTTTTGAGGTCAACGTAGCCGTCGTGCTCGAAAGAAGGTAGATGCCATAGGTATTACCCAAGAAGGTGTTGTGGTAAATGTTTACGTGTCGCAGATAAGGGAAATATGCTCCGTAGTTCGTAGATGACGCCATCATATTGTTGGCAATCAAGCTATTAATAGCTGGCTTCGTTTGGTTGTTGAGGTACCCCATCGTGATTCCGTAGTATGTGACATAGGCTTCATTGCGCTGCATAGATACGTTACCCACGTAATAGAGGTAGTAGCCGTAGTTGATGCTGTTGCGTAGCCCTTTGACCACGTTGTCGTTGATGGTCAAGTTGCCCATGTAGTAGAAGTAGGTACCGTAGAGGTATGACTTCGTTATAGAATTGCCCGAGAGGTTAATGCCCGTGTTGAAGGACGTGGCACTGGTTCCGTTAAACCGAACGCCATAGTAGCCCCCTTTTATGATATTATCAGTGATCGTAATGTTGTTAGCATTATTGCCATAGCCTGTTACCGAAGTCAAGTCTGACGAAGACGCAATGCCTGCAATGGTGACCCCTGTGGCCGAGGTATCAGCTAGAATCACGTTTTCGGTAATGGTAATATTGTTGGCTCCTGCGGTCATGATGATGCCCGATGCGGTAGGGTGAACAATGTGCAACTTGCGAAGCGTGAGGTGCGCGGTTCCGTTAAGCACCACGGCAGCGACTTGGCCGCCCGCACCTTGGATAGTGGCGGTGCCAGTCGTCGGGCCTTGGAAGGTCACGGTATTGACCGCTGAAGATCCGTTGAGCATGCCCAAATTAAGACCGCCCATGTGCGTGTACGGTGCCAAAGTAAAGGTCACTGGTCCGGTGATTCCACAACTGGTAATAGCGGCAAGAGCTGAAGACAGGCTATTGAAGTTATTCACACCAACACCATTGGAATTAATGGTATAGCTACCGCTAAGGGTGAAGTTGCAGGGCGTGGTGAAGGTAATTGGGCCTGCCCACTGGCCCAGGGTGGCGGCGCAGGCCGACTGCACATAAACCTGGTAGCTTGTTCCTTGCTGGAGTCCGCTTATGGTGAAGGGATTGGTCGTAGCGGTCGACTGATTGGCTCCAGAGCCTCCGGAGCCGATGATAAACCCTATTGGACCCCATGCAATTGTTGCCGGAGTTGTTGCCACCCCTGCCACCGACCAGGATACCGTAGCAGTAGACGTCGTTGAAGTAAGAGACAATGCTGCTGCCGGACAGGGCGTGGCCGTTGCCTTTAGGGCCGTATTGTCTATAAAAAGGTCGTAATTAACCGTTCCAATTTGCGAAGAGCTGTTGGTCAAACTTTCTAGGTAAAAAGCAATTTTAACAAGTCCTGTGTATGCACTTAGGTTCACCGAATAGGTTCCGCCAAAGGGACTTAGGCTAGAGTTGCGGTGGTACTTTGCCAAAGCCTGGCTGCGGTTCCAGGTACTGCCGTTGTTGGTTGAGATCAGTACGAACAAGGTATCATCGCTGCCCATAACTGCGGCCTGAGCTCCGCTTGCAAGCGTCAAGCCCATGTTCCACTCAAAAAAGGTAGTGTGACTCACGTCTCCCAAATCAATGCCGGGCGTTATGGTCCAACCCTGAGTGGCCACGGAGGTTGCGGGCACCTGATTACGCACGGCACCGGTGGTCCCAACGTTGAGAAAGCCGTCGACCATCCATGCCGAGGAATTGCCTACCAGAACAGTAGGATTGGCGGCAACTGCATTGAATTCAGCCCAACCTTTGGGTTTTGCTACCGCCGCTAATGGGTCGTATCCATTGACAAAGGTCTCAGTCCATCCAACCTGAACCGGCGTAAGGATTGAATAAGGTCCAACCCAAATTGAATTTTGGGTACCGCAGTTGCCCGCCAAGTAAACGTCGTATTGGGTGTAGCCAGACAAACCGGTAATGGTGTGGGTAAGAGAGGTAACTGTAGCACCTTGGCCCGTGCCCGGCACAAATCCTTTGGGTCCCCATTGCAGGTTGGTTGATGGAGCCGTGCCGCTGAAGGTCACCAATGCGGAACTGGCGCGAACATTCGTTACGCTCACGTTGAAAGGAGGCGCACAACCTGTGGGTGTAAATTCCACTGCACCAAGGTCGGGTGTGATGCTACGAGGGTTCCGATTGAGGTCAAGGGGCACTTTTGCCAATTGGTTTTCGCCGGCGTTGTTGTAGGCAGTCGAAATCGGGGTCAAGTCACCAACGAGAACGTTGGTAAAAATAGGGTCGCTTGAAATACTGTTGACGTCTCGACCGGTGGCCGCGGTCCATGAGGCCAAGGTTGGATAAGTCAAAGAAGCGCTTTGGGCACCTATGAAGTTGCTTGAACCGCCTACAGTCGAAGTAAAGCGGATGGCGTTAAAGTTTGAATTTATTAAGGCCGTGGTGGAAGCGTTGTACAGACCATACTTCGCACCTGTGCCCGACGAACCGATTTGCATGATGTTGTTCTTAAAGTTGAACTGGCTCATGTTGCCGGAAACATAGGCTCCGTAGACTGTAGCCGCCCCCGTGCCTGAATTCGAGTTGATATCTAATGTGTTATGAAGCACTTCAACCGTATCCGTGGTTAGCATGTACATCCCATAGAGCGTGCTGCCTAAGTTATTTATGTTGTAGATCGCGTTGTTTGCAACCAGAGCAGGGCTCGCGGCCGTACCAGACGTGCTCGAGCAGTAAATTAGGTATCCAGTGAAGGCCGTGGTTCCAAGGACTCCGCTTAGGTCGTGAATGCGGTTGGACAAGATTTTTAAGCCAGGACTGCGCCCAAAGTTGTAGATTCCATAGCACGTACTTATCAAAGAACGGGACAAACGATTGATGTCGTTGTATTCCAGAACCAAGTCGTTTTGGCCATATGCATAAACCCCGTATAAGTAAAAGTTACTGATGCTAGAATTGCGCACCGTGTTGTTGCTGGGGCGCGATCCCATTGCGATTCCATTGCCATTGAGGCAAAGTCCGTAGTATCCACCCACAATTTGGCAGGAGTCAATCATGAGGTTGGAGGCAGTACCCGACTGGCTTCCGTTAGCTACCGTGGGTGACTGCGTAAGGGTAAATGCCACATAGGTAGACAGTGAAGACGATTCGCTGGTGCGAATGATACAGCGTTTGAAGGTATTGTGGTTGGCGTTATTGCTCATGCGCACGGCCCACCCCGAGGCCACACCGGTGGCCTCTATCGTTAGGTCTTCAAACCTAAGGTGGTCCGCCCCATTCAGGTGAAGCGTATGGCGTAAACTAGGGTCAGTTGCTGCAAAACTTAAGGTGTTAAAATTGCCCTTGACCTTGATGGTATTGGTCGCGGACATCCCAGGAATTTGATTGATTTGCAGCTGCTCGTTGAAGATTGGAGAGCTCCCTATTACCTGAAAAACTACAGGTCCCGCTACTCCGCAGGCAGCAGCCGCAAAAGCTGCGTTGAAGCTGGGGTAGGTTCCGCCCGCACCGATGGTATAGGTGCCTGCCGCAAGGTTAGGTAAAGTGGTTACCTGCACGGGGTTTGAGATCGTGGTGGCACTCGAAGGGGTACAGGTCACCTCGCATCGGTACCAAGTATCTACTGTTTGAGAAACGCTGGCGACCCCTGTTGTCGCGTTTGGAATATTGGTCCATGGGCCTGTTGCGGCAGCGGCAGTTTGCCATTGGTAGGCCAAACCGCCTGCTGCAGTGGCACCAGTAAGAGATATAGAAAAATTCTGAAGTGGACACACTGCCGTGAAGCTCGGAGTGGTCGTTCCCGCATTGGGAGTGCCCGTGCAGGCAGCCTGGGGTATGTAGGTAATAGAGCCGCAGAATGCACGCGAGGCAATACTTGGGGTTGGGAACGATCCACCAAAGCCGTTTGGCATGGTGTTGATGGTGACACTGCCGTCGGTGAAAGCCGATTGAATTCCCGCGGTCCAAGTCATGTACCTAGACCCGAGAGCACCTCCATTGACATATATTCCGATGGACTGGTTTGCGGGCAACGGAATCATGGTGCCACTAAAGGGGATGTTGGTCGCGGTGGTAATACCCGCACTCACTAATGTCGCCGTGAGGCCCAAAACCCATCCGTTTGAGGTAGATATCGAAGGGGTCGTTTGGCCTGTTACGAGGGCGCCACCCAAACGGTACCAGATTTCAACGGGCCCCGAATTACCCGAAGCCGCATTAAAAACATTAGTCATTCCCGTCAAAAAAATAGGCTGATTGGCGTTTATTTCAAAAGTTATCGACCCCAACCCATTATTTGGGATCGTGGCAGGCATGGTAGATATTGTACTTTGAGAAAGTGCTGTTAAGGAATTGGTAAGCAGTAAGGCAAGCAGGCAGCGGTATATCATCAGCAGATAGGTTTTTATCAATTTCAAATCTAACCCAAATCGTATTGAATAATTTAATTACTTAAGAAATTCTTTTAGATTTTTTACCTATCAAGAGGCCAATCATGGGCAATAGCCGATTAAAAGGCTCGGTTAAATAGCTTTTAAGAGTACATTTGCAGCCCTCGGGAAGTGGCGCAGGTGGTAGCGCATCTGGTTTGGGACCAGAGGGTCGCAGGTTCGAATCCTGTCTTCCCGACTTAAAAAGGCGCCTTCTGAGGCGCCTTTTTTTGTGATCCCGGCGCGATTCGAACGCGCGACCGTTTCATTAGAAGTGAAATGCTCTATCCAGCTGAGCTACGGGACCTGTTGATTGAGCGGGCAAAAGTAGTTCTTATCAGACCGCTCGCCTACTTTTGACCCGCTGTGCGCGTCACCTTCATACTCCTAATCCTTGCTGGACCAATTCTAATGGCCCAATCCGATTCCGCCCGAACGCCACGCGTTTGGGGGCAGCCCGAAAAATCTGCGATCGCAAGCGCACTGATTCCAGGCGCCGGGCAAATACTCAACAAGCAGATTTGGAAGGCACCAATTGCACTGGGAATTATGGCCGGGAGCAGCTACTACCTCTACCTCAACCAGCAGAGCTTCAATCGGCTGAGCAGAGCCATTGACCTCCGGCTTGACAACGACCCTTTGACGCTCGATGAGTTTGACGGACAATTCTCTACTAACCAGCTTTTTTCGCTTCAGAACGACTACCGGCGCCGTCGGGATTACGCGGTGCTCGGTGTCGGAGCAGCCTACCTCTTTCAGGTATTGGACGCCTACGCCGCCGGGCACCTCGTAGATTTTGACGTGTCGCCGAACTTGAGCGCCCGATTCCGCCCCGCATTTGGACCGCAAACTACCTTTGGAGCTCAATTGACGCTGGCATGGCACTGAACATCGCTCTTTTAGGCTACGGAAAAATGGGGCAAGCCATCGAGGCTGAGGCCACAGCGCGCGGACACCGGGTGGTGGCGCGGATCCGTAGTTCCGACCAATGGGACCTCCACGGAGCCGGCGTGGTCATTGAATTCACCCAACCCGACGCGGCAGCGGGTAACCTTCTGCGGCTCGCTGCGGTAAAAATCCCAGTGGTCTGCGGAACGACTGGATGGTTCGAAGAACTTCCCGCCGTTGATGAATCGTTTGCAAAGGCCTCGAATCGCTTGGTCTACGCGTCCAACTTCAGCCTTGGAGTGCAACTGGCCTTTAAAGCCAATGAGGAATTGGCGAGACTGATGGCTCCCTACGGAACCGACTACATCCCGAGCATCGAAGAGGTGCACCACAGCGCCAAAAAAGACGCGCCCAGCGGCACGGCCATCAGTTTTGCTGAAGGCCTCCTCCCCCACTTCACCGCGCTGCACGGTTGGTCGCTTGACGGCCAAGAGCCTGGCGCACTGCCGGTTTATGCCCGCCGCGAAGACCCCGTTCCTGGAACCCATACTGTGCGCTACGAGTCCGACATCGACCGAATTGAGCTCGTGCACACCGCCCACAACCGCCGCGGATTCGCACTCGGCGCCGTCCTCGCAGCGGAACGAATTCACGAACTCGGTCCGGGTGCGCACCATTTCTCCAAATTGCTGTTCGCATAGCATGTCGCTGAAACTGCAAAAAATCACCGAAAGCAAGTGGATGGACGTCCTCGGAGTCGTCACGGTGGTTGCGGCGTCCGTGGCCTTGGGCTTTCACAAAACGGTGGTCGCGGGGCTCCCCATCGGAATCTTGAGCACCGTCGGGGCCGCAGTGAGCATGATGGGCACGCGATGGGCCACCAAGCGCAAGAACTGGGGCAACGCCGTGGGCGTGGTAACCAGCGTCAATTCTGCGATTGTCGACTACTTTTTGGGCAATAAAGCCGCGTTTTTGACCTACCCGGTCTCGATGATCGGCAACGCCCTGAGCTTTTTGGTATGGAGCCGTCGCGGGGACCGGATTCCGCGCACCCTAGACCGCTACTATTTCTGGGTGGCCGCAGGGGCCTTTGCCCTCGCCTTTGGTTTGAACTACATTGGGTTCACCGGATTTTTAACCCATCCGATTGCGAGCGAAGACGTCTCCAAATTCTGGGTGACGGCCTTGATCACGGGTATTACGTTTAGCGGAACCCTCAATATGCCCCGCATGTACGCCGACACCTGGGTGTTTTGGCTGGTTTATAATGTTTTAAAGCTCTACCAAAACATTTTGTTTGGCAACGTAGCTTTTGTTGCCAAGTACATCTTTTACCTCGTCAACGCCGTCATGGCCTGGCGCGTCTGGCACTTTGTGCGGAAAACGGAATCTACTCCGTCATGAAGCTTTGCGGTTTGGTGCTGTTCCTGTTCGCTACGGGATCCGCAGTGGCGCAACCCATTCTCGCCTAAGATCCGCGCCGGCGGAGTTCCGCATCGACGGCCTCCACCTGACTGCGCAGTTCGTCTTCGCTCCCACTGTTGTCAAGAATAAAATCACGCAATGTGGTCAGGGCGCGCTTTTGGGCGTCGGGCCATTGCCGGGCGATGCGCTGGCGCACTTCGGCATCAGTGAGCGCGGATCGTTCCATGACGCGCTGAACGCGTTGGTCGAGCGGAGCCTCCACCAGCACGACGGCGTCGCAGTTTTGGTAGGTTCCGGATTCGAAGAGGATGGCGGCCTCGCGCACCGCATAGGGGGCTTTTTGAGCCGCAAACCAGGCTACAAAGTCATCGTGTACGGCCGGGTGAACCAAGGCATTGATGCGTTGGGTAGATGCTTCGTCGGCAAAGGCGCGCGCCGCGAGTTCCTTGCGCTGCAGCACGCCGCCCAGATAGATTCCAGGGCCGAATTCGGCCTCGATGGCATCGCGCAACGGCGCGGATTCGGTCATGAGGCGTTTGGCCGCATCGTCGGCGTAGTAGACCGGGATTCCGAGTTCTTCAAAGGCTTTGGCGGCGGTGGATTTTCCGCTGCCAATGGATCCGGTTAGGCCGACGTGGAGCATGGGGTTCAGTGAGGATTAGGCTACGAAGGTAGGAATTGCCTTCGGCGTTCCCGAGAGGGCGGGAACGGGATTGCCTTCGGCGTTCCCGTGGGGGTGGGAACGGGATTGCTTTCGCCGCTCCCGTGGGGGTGGGTCGCACACCGCAACCCTAGCGCACGGTGTCGACGCGCTTCGCGTCGACGTCTTTTTGGGCGCAGCACTCCTCTTCTAAACACGAGGTTTGACTCGGTTCGCTGCGCCCATAAAAAAAACCAGCCCGGGGGCTGGTTCCAGTGCGCTTGGGTAGCGCTGGCGGTGAGGGCGGGATTCGAACCCGCGGTACAGTTACCCGTACGGCAGTTTAGCAAACTACTGGTTTCAGCCTCTCACCCACCTCACCGGGATTCAAGTTAAGGGCGGTTAAGCCCTGGCTGAAGGGCTGCAAATATACACCTAGACCGGGATTAACCATAAGCGGACTGTATCTTCGCGACCCAACCTCAAAACAATGAAAAACGTAGTTATCGTATCGGCCGTTCGTACCCCAATCGGGAGCTTTATGGGCAGCCTTAGCAGCATCAGTACCGCCGAATTAGGGTCCGTTGCGATACGCGGAGCGCTTGATAGAATAAAACTTGACCCGAAAGAAGTCGACGAAGTTTTGATGGGATGCGTGCTGCAGGCCAACGTCGGACAAGCTCCGGCACGTCAGGCTGCACTGGGCGCAGGATTGCCCAACACGGTCCCCTGCACCACCGTCAACAAAGTCTGTGCCTCAGGAATGAAGGCCGTAGCATTGGGCGCTCAAGCCATTGCGCTCGGGCACGCCGACGTGGTTGTCGCGGGCGGAATGGAGAATATGTCTCAGGTTCCGCACTACCTGCCCGGCAGCCGACTCGGCACCAAGTTTGGCAACACGACCCTGGTGGACGGTTTGACGAAGGACGGTCTGATGAACGTCTACGACCAGCAAGTGATGGGCGTCTGCGCCGACCTCTGCGCCAAAGAGCACAATTACAGCCGCGAGCAGCAGGATGCGTTTGCGCTCGAGTCCTACGACCGCAGTGCCGCGGCTTGGGCGACCGGTAAATTTGATCAGGAAGTGGTTCCTGTCGAAGTCAAGGACCGCAAAGGCAACGTGGTGCAGGTCGCCCACGACGAAGAGTACAGCAACCTCATGCGCGACAAGGTTGCTTCGCTGCGCCCGGCCTTCTCCAAGGACGGAACCGTAACTGCTGCCAACGCCTCTACGCTAAACGACGGGGCCGCCGCACTGGTCCTGATGTCAGAAGAAAAGGCCGCCCAGCTGGGCCTCAAGCCCCTAGCTCGAATCGCAGGTTCCGCCGACGCAGCCCACGAACCCGAGTGGTTTACGACGGCTCCGGCCAAAGCAGTGCCCTTGGCTGCAAAGCGCGCCGGAATTTCGGTGAGCGACATCGACTTTTTTGAGCTCAATGAAGCCTTTAGCGTCGTCGGCCTGGTGAACATCGACCTACTCGGAATCACTGCCGCCCAAACCAACGTGCACGGCGGAGCGGTGGCCCTGGGTCACCCGCTAGGAGCCTCAGGTGCCCGCATTCTCGTGACGCTCATTCATGTACTGCAGGACCGCCAAGCACGCTACGGCGCGGCCGGAATTTGCAATGGCGGCGGTGGTGCTTCGGCGATGGTGCTCGAGCGCCTTAGCTAGGAGTCCGTCAAGGCCTTTAGTTAATCGGGTCCACGTCTACAACCACTCGAACGCTTCGCCCTTGGGGGTAGAAAGTCAGGCCATCAATCTCTTTGAGCAGGCGGCGCTTGGTTGCTTTTACGCTGCCCCCAACGGGCAGTTTAACCCATAAATGCTGGCGGTAAAGGCCCTGAACTCGTGCGACCGGCGGTGCATCGGGCCCCAGTATTCCGCCACCCAGTGCCCCAAGAAGTTGCTGGGCGAGGTAGTTTGCCACGTCGCGAACCACAAACTCTCTTCGGTGGCGCAGTTCAATGCGGACCATGCGCGCAAAGGGCGGATAATGGTATTCCTTGCGGTCGCTTAGAATAAGCTCCATCATTCCTGGCAGGTCGTGATCGGCCACGCGCTGAAGGACCGGATGGCCCGGGGTAGCGGTTTGAACCAGCATGAGTCCGCGTCGGTCGCGACGGCCGGTGCGCCCCGCAACCTGAAGCAGAAGCTGAAAAGCCCGTTCGTGGGCCCTAAAGTCGGGGCGGCTGAGCATAGGGTCTGCGTTGGTTACTATCGCCAGGGCCAAGCCGGCGAGGTCTAGACCTTTGCCCACCATTTGGGTTCCGACGACAAGGTCTATTTCGCCGGATTCCATCCACTGCAAAAAGTCGGTCATGGCGCGCTTGCTCCGTGTCGAGTCGGAATCCACGCGCAGGATGCGCGCTTCAGGAAAAAGCGCTTCCACTTCTTCTTCGATGCGCTCGGTTCCGAGGCCGCGCCAATCCCAGGCCGTTTGGCGGCACTGAGGGCAGGTATCGGGCAGGTCCTTGTGAAGTCCGCAGTAGTGGCAGACGAGTTTGCGGTTGTTTTTGTGGTAGGTCAGCGAAACGTCGCAGTCCGAGCAGGGTTCGATCCATCCGCAGTTGGTGCAGGTGAGCACCGGTGCGTATCCGCGGCGGTTTTGAAAGACAAGCGCCTGCCGCTTGTCGGCCAGGCATTGCTGTAGGGCGGCAAAGGCCTCTTGGGTAAAGGGTCCGATTTGCTGATTCAGGGCCTGCGCTTTTAGGGTGCTTACCGAGCGGACTTCGGGGTAAGCCACGCCCGAGTAGCGTTCCGAGAGGTCCACCCTGAGGTACTTGCCTTGGGCGGCGTTGTGCCAGGTTTCGACCGACGGGGTGGCGGAGCCAAGCACAATTGGAATTTTTTTCTGCTGCGCAAGCCAGACGGCGACGTCGCGGGCGTGGTAGCGCGGAGCGGGTTCCTGCTGCTTGTAGCTGGTTTCGTGTTCTTCGTCGACGACGATGAGGCCTAGGCGGTGCCACGGCAGCATAATTCCCGAGCGCGTAGCCACGACGATGCGCGGGGCGGAATCGGGATCCAAGAGGTGTTCCCAAAGGGCGCGCCGCTCGCCGTCAGCGAGCTGGTGGTGCCAGGGCACCACCCGGTCGGGCCCGAGGGCCCGGCCCGCGCGCTGCATCAGCTGAGGAACCAGTCCGATTTCAGGAACCATCAGCAGCACGTGCTTTCCCTCCTCGAGGGCGTGGGCCGCGAGGTGCAGGTAGACCTCGGTCTTGCCCGACCCGGTGGCGCCCCAGAGCACCTTCGGAAGCGCCTCATGCTTCTCGGCCTCGAGCTCCTGAAGCGCCGCCGCTTGCGACGGGCTTAGCTCAGGCAGTAGCAGGGAATCCCCGAGATCCATGCTGCGGTCAAGGGGACGCAGCTCGCGCTCGAGGATTCCGCGCTCGACCAGGGCCGAAAGGTGGGCCGGCTTGATGTCAGAGTCCTCGGCGGTGAGAGCCGCCACAGCAACCCAGGGGTGGCGGTTGTCTTCGGGCTCGGCCTCGAGGGCCAGCTGAAAGTAGCGCAGTAGGGCTTCGGCCTGAAGCTTGGCGCGCGACAGCGTCGTGAAGGCGCGGTTGACGGCGTCGGAATCGTGGCGCGGTGACGCAAAACGCAGCGACCATACCCCCTCGTCACGCAGGGTGTAGGTAGACTCGTCGTCGGGCTCGACCTGCATGAACCCTGGCATTGCCGCGTTAAGCGCATCGCCTGGGTTGCACATGTAGTATTCTGAAATCCAGTACCACATTGCGAGCTGCTGGCGCTGAAAGCTAGGGTGCTCGTCGACGCAGCGCAGCACTTCTTTGGCGCTGTATTCTGGCGCGTCGGCGCACACGGTAACCACCACCCCGAGCAGCACTCGGTTCCGCCCGAAGGGAACAAAGACGCGGAGCCCCGGTTCCGGTTCGCAGTCCAGCGACCAAGCGTAGGTGAAGGCCGTGCGCACCGGCACGGGCACGACGACGTCTACCCAGCGCGTTGCGGACATTACGAAAGGGCGTCTACGAGCTCGAGCAGGTAGGGACTGATTCCGGCGTGGTGCTTAATGGCCTGTTCGAGCGGAACATACACCACTTCGTGACCCTGAACGCCGACCATTTCGCAGTTGCGCCCTTCGACTAATGCGTTCACCGCTGCGTGGCCCATGCGGCTGGCGAGGATTCGGTCAAAGGCGTTGGGCTTGCCTCCGCGCTGGGTGTGGCCCAAGATGGTGACTTTGGTGTCCCAGTCGGGGAACTCAGCCTGCACCTGCTTGGCGACGGCGTAGGCTCCGCCGCTGTCGTCGCCCTCGGCTACGATGACGATGCCCGAACGGCGCTTTTTTTGGTGGTCAGTCCGCAGGTAGTTAATCAGGCGGTCGATGTCGGTGGTGGTTTCGGGAATCAGCACACCCTCTGCCCCACTGGCGATGCCCGTGCGCAGCGCGATGAAGCCGGCGTCGCGGCCCATCACTTCGACAAAAAAGAGGCGGTTGTGCGACACCGCCGTATCGCGAATCTTGTCGACGGCCTCCACCGCCGTGTCGACGGCGGTTTGGTAGCCGATGGTATAGTCCGTTCCGAAGAGGTCGTTGTCGATGGTGCCGGGGCAGCCCATGACGCGGATCCCGTGTTCTTCGCTGAGCAATTTGGCGCCGGTGAACGAACCGTCTCCGCCCACCACCACGAGGCCTTCGATGCCCAGGGCGCGCAGGTTGGCGGCCGCCTTGGCGCGGCCTTCGGGGCTGCGGAACTCGTCGCTGCGCGCCGTTTGCAGAAAGGTTCCGCCACGGTGAATGATGTTGCGCACGTCGTATCGAGTTAGGCTGATGAATTCGTTTTGGAGCACCCCGTCGTATCCGCGGTAAAAACCGGTGCACTGCAGGCCCAAGCGGTCGGCGGTGCGCACTATGGCCCGTACGCAGGCATTCATGCCGGGGGCGTCGCCCCCTGAGGTCAGTACGCCAATGTGCTTCATGGCTGGTCGATTTTGGTGACGTTCAGCTCAAGTTCGGCGGGGCCCGCCGTGACCGGAACGCTCAAGTAGTAGAAGCTGCCGCGAAGGGTGTCTCCCGCTGGCAGGTAGTCCACGGCCTTGTTGCTGTCGGTGACCGCACCGGCAGTCAGGATTCCGCGCACCGCCAGGCTGGTACCGACCGTGTCGCTCGGGCTACCCCAGACTTCGTAGTTCACGGCGTAGCAGCGCAGGGCGTCGATCTCGAGCGTATCCACGGTCGCCGTAAAGGCAATCGCGCCCGCTTCAGGCTCACTTTGGCAGGCCGCGAGGCCCAGAATTCCAAGGGCAAACAAGCTTTTCTTCATGTGCGCTAAAGTACATCCCCTACCTTTGCCACCATGGTCCACGACCTCCTTTTTTTCGCCGGCGGACTCGTCGCAGGGGTCGTCAACACCCTGGCGGGCAACGGTTCCGCAATAACCCTCTCGCTGCTGCTCGGTTCTGGCTTGAATGGTTCGGTCGCCAACGCCACCAACCGCGTCGGGGTACTGGCCCAAACCGTGACGGGGGTACTGAGCGTGCGCCCTTCCCAGCGCAAACGCTACCTAATGCACGCCAGCCGCCGACTGGCACTGCCCACTTTTGCCGGAAGCCTGCTCGGCGGGGTCGTTGGCAGCCTCGCAACACCGGCATTTATGGAGGCTAGCATCGCAGTGGTTATGACCGCCATGCTCTTCACCCTCTTCACCAAGCCCTCGCGCTGGCTGGCCTTGGGCGAACGCCGCGAAGGCGGCCTGATGAGCTGGCTAACCTTCTTTGCTATTGGCCTTTATGGCGGATTCGTTCAAATGGGCATCGGAATCATGATGCTCGCCGCCCTCGTGCTGGTGCAGCGCTGGACCCTGCGCGACGCCAACGTCATCAAACTCATTCTCGCGCTCGTCCTGGCCCTGCCCGCCACCCTTATCTACCTATTTATGGGCGACATCGTCTGGAGTGCTGCCCTCTGGCTCGCGGTGGGTTCAGCCATCGGAGCCTGGATCGGAGCGCGCTATGTGGTGCGGATTCCGGCCGCCCAACCCGCCGTGCGCTGGGTGGTCATGGCCGCCGTGGTCTTTGGCGCAGGCCGCGCCCTCTACAACCTGTTTGCAGCCTAATTCAGGCCAAACAAGCTACAGCCTCTACGGCCGTACTTTTGCGCAATGAACGAAACGCTGCTGCTTCTGGGCCTAATGCTTCCCTTGCTGTTGGGTGCTTGGCTTGGGGGTCAAATGATACCCAGCAATTGGCTTGCCGCAACCAACGCCTTCTCGGGCGCCTTTTTGTTTGCCGTTACCGTGTTTCTATGGATGCCCACCCTTGCGGAGTCTAGTCGTATCGGCTCTGTGCCGAGCAGCACCTGGGGCCTCTGGATCGTAATCGGTTACTTTCTGCAGTTTGCCCTCGACGGCCTCTCCAAGGGATTGGAACACGGTCACGCCCATGGGCATGGAAATCCTTGGCCTGCATTCATCGGACTCTGGATTCATTCTTTTGCCGAAGCGGTTCCGCTTTTTGGCTTAAGAGAAGATTCTCAGGCAGCCCTGGTCATCTCCTTAGGCGTGCACAACCTACCCATAGCAGCACTGGTAGCCTCCTGGCTGCGGCAGCAAGGAATCAGTACTCGCCAAACATGGATAGCCATGGGCGCCCTTGGCCTTGCCCCGATGCTCGGTGCGGCTGCCGGTTGGTTAATTCCAGAACATCCCTTAGTCGATGTAGTAGTCGGCAGCCTTGTTGTGGGAATCTTTTTGCATGTCTCCAGTACCATTTTGTTTGAGGTTCAAAAAGACCATCGCATTCCCGTGCGCACCTGGGGCATCGTGCTGGTGGGCATCGCCGCAGGGTACGTGCTAAGCAATTTTGGGGGCCACGCACACTAATTCGCCAGAAAAAGGAGCCAATTCCTCGATTACCTTTACCCTCTAAAACCCACCAATTATGTCGCTCTTAGTAGGTAAAAAAGCCCCAGAATTCACGGCCAAGGCCATTATTAACGGAGGAGAACTCGTCAATGACTTTGGCATTTCGCAGTACGAGGGTAGCAAGTATGTGCTTTTATTCTTTTATCCCAAAGACTTTAGCGGCGTTTGCCCCATTGAAATGCACGAGTTTCAGGCCAACCTTGCTGAGTTTGAGAAGCGCAACGTGCAGCTTGTCGCCTGCTCTACTGACACTGACTCTGCCCACCAGGCTTGGCTTAAACTGAGCAAGGCTAACGGAGGCATTCAAGGCATTACCTACCCGATTATTGCCGACCTCAACAAAACCATAAGCCACAACTTTGACGTGCTCCACGGTGATTGGACCTACGATGAAGAGGGGCAGCTGCACGCCGAAGGGGATCGCATCGCCTTACGAGGAACCTTCCTCATCGACCGCCAAGGCATTGTGCGCTACCAGTCGGTTAACTTCTTTACCGTTATGCGCCACGTCGACGACATTCTGCGCGAGATTGACGCATGGCAGTATTTTGAGGAGCGTGGAGAGGTTTGCCCTCTGAACTATGTTCGAAGCTAGTTTCTAGCTACTTAGTAACTAGAACCATTAACAACCCATCGGTAGGCATCCGGAAAGTGCTGGCGCCAGGCGTACTCGTCGTGATTGGCCTTTGAATCGAGCTTCCACTGGTAGTCGGTTCCAAGTTTGAAGCCTTGGGCGCGCAGCTGCTCAAGCATCCGGTCGATGCCGGGCTGAAGGGCTGCATCAAGACCAACTCCACCGTTGTAGAAATAGGCGCGCTTGCCCTGAGGCCAAAAGTAGTTTTTGGCCTTCCACGGACTAAGACCGTCGACGACCAGGCCACCTGATTCAATGAATAGGGCGGGCGAAAACGACAGGATTCCATCCCAAAGATCAGGATAGCCATGCATTAAACGAAAGCCGAAGATTCCGCCCATCGACGAACCGGCAAAATAGCGTCGGCCGCTAAGATTGAATTCAGACTCGACCCAAGGCAGCAGCGTCTGCGTCAGGTACTCTGCGTAGGCGTCGCCGACCGCTCCCGGGCCGTACTCTTTGCGTCGCTGATTGTCGGCGTCAAACGAGCACTGCAGGCCGATGGCAAGGGTGGGCGGAATCTCGCCCGCGGCCTCAAGCTGGGCCAAGGCCTCGTCGACGGCCCAGTCCACACCAAAACTGGTCTTCACAGGATCAAAGCAGTTTTGACCGTCGGAGAGCAGCAGCAAATCATACTTCTGACCCGGCACAAGGGGCGCAGAGGTCCAGACCCACATGGGCCGCTGGGGGAACCGTCCTTTAGGGTCAGGAGGCGTAAGGCGCTCCATAAGCAACCCGGTTACCTGGCCGTCGTTTAGTCGTTGGGCTGCACTGAATGCTAGGGCGTGAAAGGCGGTGTCCATTCCGCGGTAGCCTGCCACGTCGCCAAAAGGGCGGCCTGCAGCGAGCCGAGCTTCTTTGGCCCAGGAACCCAGCGTAAACTTAAAGGCCATAGCGCTGTCTTTGGTTTGAAACTCCGCTCGCCACTCATGGCTTTCGCTGCGCTGCATCGCGACTCCGCGGCCACTCCAGGCGCCAAGCTCAGGATTGTAGCCGGTGATCCACACCGTGTCAGAGGCATCGAGCGCCTCTGCCGTGGTTAGCATAACCCGGGTCGCCCTCATTGCAGTCGAGGCAGTAGGTTTGACTCCGCACGAAGCCAACATGGCCACCATGGCCGCCAAGAGCAGAACTAGGATTCGAGGGGCTGTTCCCAAAGTGTTCGGTATTTGCGGTGGTAGAGTTCGCGAATGATTCCGTCGGATACTCCGATTTTGGGTACGTAAACCCAAGTTGCATTGGTCCAGCGAAGTACCCTGCGGTAGATGCGAAGGGCCGGGACGATTACGTCTGCACGGTCCATATTGAGGCCCAGTTGAAGCACGCGCTCGTCTGCCGTCATGGACTCGAGCTGCTTGCTGAAGCGATCGAGGTACTGCTTGCTCAGGGGCTCCTCCACCGGGCGACCGCTAATTTTATGGGCCTTGTTGATGTTGCCGCCTGCGCCCACAAGGGCCACTGGGCCGTCGAGCTGCGACACCTCGCCCTCGAGCCAGGCCCGCAGGTCTGACCACACTTGTTCTTCTTCAGACTCCTCTAAATGCCGCACTGTTCCGAGCGGAAAAGACCGTGAGGACATGGCCCTCCCCTCGCAAAAAAAAGTGAGTTCCGTGGAACCGCCGCCCACATCCACAAAGCAGAGGTTGGGTTCCTCGGGCTGGATGCGGTCAAAGAGCTTGGCCTGAAACACCAACTTGGCTTCTTCTTCGCCGTCAATGACTTCGATTTCAATACCAGAGGCCCGGCGCACTCGGCGAATCCACCGTGACGAATTTTTGGCTTCGCGCATGGCAGAGGTCGCGCAGGCACGAAAGTCCGTGGCGCCATTGACCCTCATGATGGCCGCAAAAGCACGCATCGCATCGACCAGGCGGTAGCCGGTTTCTTTAGAAATTTCGCCCTGGGTAAAAACGTCGGCACCCAAGCGCACGGGCAAGCGGGTAATCGAGACCTTTTTATAGTAGGTGTAGGTCGGCGTGGGAATAACGTGGGTTATCAGCAACCTAATGGAATTGGAACCAATGTCAATCGCTCCCAGGGTGAGAAACTTCATGCTCACGCCCGACGCTTTTTAGCCTGCTTCTTGACGTACTCATAGAGCTCCATTTGGCTACGAATTCGAGGTCCAGGCACGCTTCGGTACACGCTGCGACCCTGCTCGTCGTAGACCCGGGCCTTCACGTTGTCGCGAAACTGGATTTCAAGGTGGTCCATAATCTCGCGCTGTATGCGCGGATCAAGCACTGGAGTGGCGACCTCCACCCTCAGGTCTAGGTTGCGCGTCATCATGTCAAAGGAAGCCAAATACATTATGGGGCTGCCGCCGTTCGAAAAATAATATACCCTGCTGTGCTCCAAAAAGCGGTCAATTATACTAACCACTTCAATATTTTCACTTAGGCCTTTGACTCCAGGCCGCACGCAGCAGACTCCGCGCACCAAAAGGCGCACCTTAACGCCGGCCTTGCTGGCCTCATAGAGCTTCTCGCCAATGTCAAAGGAGCTCAAGGAATTAAACTTCATAATTACCTCTGACTTGTTACCCTTCTTGGCCTGGGCAATTTCGCGGTCAATGCACTTAATGATGCCTGCGCGGCTGTAGTGCGGAGAAACTAGCAATTCCTTGTACTTGACGACCTTATAAGGCTCATAAAGAAACTCAAAAACCTTAGCCAAATCAGCACAAATTTCTGGATTGGCCGTCAAAAGGTGGTAGTCCGTGTAGAAGCGAGCGCTTCCTTCGTTAAAGTTACCCGTACCCACCACGGCGAAATGTTCCAGCCCTCCGTCGGGTTTTTCTCGCTCAATGTGCACAATTTTGCTGTGAACCTTGAGACCCTCCACTCCCGTTTGCACCTCGATGCCAACCTTGCGCATTTTCTCGAGGTAATGCAGGTTATTTTCTTCGTCAAATCGGGCCTGAAGCTCAATGACCACTCGCACTTTTTTGCCATTCTTCGCCGCGTTGATAAGGGCAGAAATAATGCGCGATTGGCTCGCCAAACGATACAGCGTGATGCTAATTCTTGTTACCGACATGTCAATGGCAGCTTCGCGTAAAAAGCGCACCAAAATCAAAAAATTGTGGTAGGGCAAAAACAGCAGCACGTCCTTTTGCCGCACCACATGCATTAGAGAACGCTCCATGTCTAGGTCGGGGTGCTGCAGGGGTTCGAGGCGCGGATGCTCCAGCGACGGCTTGCCGACGTTCGGAAAACGCATAAGGTCCTTTTTGTTGTGGTAGCGTCCCCCAGCAATTACCGCATCGTTGTTTTCGAGACCGATTCGGCCCATGAGGTAGGCCAAAAAATCCGCAGGCATGTCTCGGTCGTAGACCATGCGCACCGGATCCCCTAGTTTACGGTCTTCGAGCCCGCGCCGTACTCGATCCAAAACAGTGCGGCTCACGTCATGGTTGTCCAGGTCCAAGTCCGCATCGCGCGAAATTTTAAAAGTATAAGCCTCAATACGTTGGGAAGGGAATAAAAAGTATGCGTACTGTAGGTTGTGGCGCAAAACGTCGTCTAAAAACATTAAAAAGTTGCTGCCGTACTTGGGCAGTTCTATAAAGCGACCGTGTATTTCGGCCGGGACCTCGACCAGCGACAGCACCGGATCCCCGCCCTGTTTGGGCCAAAGCCTGATAGCCAGGTAGATGGTGGCGTCGTTGAGCTCAGGGAAGGGTAATTGTTCCTGCAGAATCATAGCAAAAACAGTTGGACTAACCTTCTCGATGTAAAACTTGCGAATGAAGTCTTTTTGCCCTTGCGTGAGGTCGGACTCGTCGACCAATTTGATACCGTTTAGCTCCAGTTCAGCCATGAGCTTTGCATAGGTCAACTCTACCCGATCGTTCAGCACATTAACCTCATCCTGAATGGCTTGAATTAAGTCGTTAGGCGCCCAACCCCCCAGCGTTTCTTTAACTTTTTTGATGTCCTCAGAGTACGACATGCGCTGTATGCTCGCGTAGCGAACCCTAAAAAATTCGTCAAGGTTATTCGAGAAAATACCAAGAAACCGGAGGCGTTCGATAAGCGGGTTGCGTTCGTCTTCGGCCTCCTGCAGCACGCGGGCATTGAACTGCAGCCAGCTCAGGTCTCGATTAACAAATCGAGAGCGTAAATCGCTCATCTTGCCCATGCTATAAAACTAGTTCTTTTGGTTTTTAGGAAAGTCAAAGTACCGAAGTTCCGCCTCGCTGCGCAAATCATTCCAAGACGAAATTTCAAACTGCAGTACCGCCACTCCTCCCGTTGGGAGGTTCTCCGTAAAGCCCGGCACGCAGTCAGAAATGAACTCACTCATGCCCGGATTATGTCCAAAGAGCATAATGCTGCCCGGTTCGCCCTGAATGCCACGCAAAAAGGCGGCAATATCAAGGTGCGATGCAGAATACAGCGATTCGGCTACCCGCACCTCATCGAGGGGAATCCCCAGGGTTCGTGCAAAAATCATGGCCGTGTGAAGGGTCCGCGTTGCAGGAGAAGAATACAGCACCGGAACGGTAGACAGCAGATCCTGAAGCCAACTCGCCATCAAATGCGCGTCGCGAATTCCGCGGCCCTTCAGGGGGCGATCCATGTCGGGCAGTTCATGGTACTCCCAAGAACTTTTGGCATGGCGGACTACGTAGAGTGTTTTCATCGAATGAACCTAAAGATTCATCGCAAAGGTGAAGTGTAGCTTAAGCAAGTGTTATTTCTCTTGGCTTTTTACCTGATTCCAAAGAAGATCCCAAGATTCGATGCTTTGTTTGGCGTTGCTCTCTCCGCTCGATGCGAGCATGGCCTCCATGGCTTGAAAGCGGCGGCGAAACTTATCGTTGGCCTGAGCTAGGGCCTGCTCGGGGTCCCAACCTCGATGCCGGGCATAATTCACCAGAGCAAAAAACAAGTCGCCCAGCTCTTCGCGGCCCGATTCATCGTCAGGGGCTTGCTGAAGCTCCGCGAGTTCTTCGTGTACCTTGAGCCAAGCGCCGTCGGCTGAGGGCCAGTCAAAGCCCACTCCACGAACCTTTTCTTGCATGCGGTAGGCCTTGACCAAGGCGGGCAATGCTTTTGGAACTCCCTCTAAAACTGATTTTTGCGCCTCTGTTCCGGCTTTCTCGGCAAGCTTGATGGCCTCCCAGTTGGCCTTTACCGCCTCGGCATCCTCGGCTTTGACGTCGGCATAAATGTGCGGATGGCGCCGAACCAGCTTGTCGCAGACTCCGTGCAGCACCTCAGCCAGGCTAAAATGCCCCCCTTCGCTGGCTATTTTGCTGTAGAATACCAAATGCAAAAAAAGATCGCCCAGTTCATTGGCCATGCCCGACCAATCTCGAGCATCGATGGAATCCGCGAGCTCATAGGCCTCCTCTAGGGTAAGAATGCGCAGGGTTTGCTCGGTTTGCACCCGGTCCCAAGGGCATT
This sequence comes from Flavobacteriales bacterium, assembly GCA_002737315.1. Taxonomy (GTDB): domain Bacteria; phylum Bacteroidota; class Bacteroidia; order Flavobacteriales; family Schleiferiaceae; genus TMED14. The sequence goes on along the minus strand of NSIH01000004.1, from coordinate 7,720 downwards.
GGGCACGAAGCTCATCCATGATGCCAAGCAGGCGATCAAAGGCTTCGAGCGCTGGAATGGCCGAGGATTTACTCGCCATCTTCTACCTTTGGGGCTGCAGGGGCCTTCTTTTTGGCAGGTTTTGCGGGGCTTTTGGGCTCTTTAGCCTCGGGAGCTTCGACAAAAAATCCAAAGCGAACCAGGGTATTGTACCACTGAAAAAACTTGCGCATGTCGCTCAAGTAGACCTTGCCCTCGTCGTAGTCGGGCACCAGTTTGGCAAACTCCGCAGTAATCACTGAACCGTCTGAATTGTGCGGCAGAGCCTCCGCGCCTTGAAGCAGGGTGCCCACGGCGGCAAGAACCTCGCGCAAGGGGCGCTCACCCTCATGGGTGTAGAGTGCCATCTCGTCGAGCACATGCACTTGCTGTCGAGCCGATGCGCTAACACGGGCGCCTCCGCCTAAGGGTTCCGCAACAAGACCCGTGCGGGTAGATGCGATTAATTGGTAGAGTCCGGGGCGGCCTGCAATGGCGAGCACTTGCTTGAGATCATTCATTGGATTTATCTTGAATTTGCTGTAAAATAAGGGAGTCGGCGTTGGATTGGGTAAGCTGCATTAGGGTATCAACGCGCCCTCGCCATGGATGCTGGGGATAGCGCTGGGTAAACAGTTCATAGGCCTGTGCCGCGCGAATTCGATCGTTCAAATTGATATCAAATGTCGTTGCCACCGCGAACAATGCGCGCGGACCCTGGGTCTCGGGGAGGCTATCGAACACGCGCATGTAGTGGCGTATCGCATAAAGTGCCCGACTGGGAATCTGGGCTTCAAGGTCTCCCGCTGCGAGCTGATACCTTGTCCACAACGAATCGTTTTGGGCCTCTTGCGCGGCCAACTCAAGGCTTCGCACAATGGCATTAGCACCCGTTGAATCCTCAGACCAGTTTGACCGTGCGCTCATTTCTTGAACGGCTTTTTCTCCGTCTGCGCTGCCGGTACAACCGGCTACTGCCGCAGCCCCAGTAAGGGCGATTAAGAACTTTTTCATGCTACGTTAAATTTCATGCGGTAGTTTGCCGTCACCTTGCCCGAGGCAATGTCTTTGAGGCGTCCGCTAATAAGCCTCTTTTTAAGCGGACTCAGACGGTCGGTGAAAAGAATACCCTCAATGTGGTCGTACTCGTGCTGGATTATTCTAGCGCACACGCCAGTGAACGTTTCTTGCAGCCAGTTGCCCTGCAGGTCCTGGTACTTGATCGTTAGCGCACTTTTGCGGAGCACCGACTCGTGCAGGTCGGGAATGCTCAAGCAGCCCTCTTCAAAGGCCCAATCCTCCCCGGACTCCTCCACAATCTCGGCATTGATAAAAACCTTCTTAAACGTTTTGAGTGCCTCAGCGTCGGCCTCGTTGGCCGGATCGTCGGCAAAGGGCGAGCCGTCTACCACAAAGACCCTGGTGCTGAAACCTATTTGTGGGGCAGCTAATCCTACTCCTTTAGTGGCATACATGGTCTCAAACATAGAGTCCACGAAGGTCCCTAACTCGGAGCTAGGGCACTCCACGGTTTTGGCCTTGCGCTTGAGCATCGCTGAACCATAAGCCAGAATCGAATAAACCATGGCGCAAAGATACCCCCTACCTTTGTTCTCTTGTAATGAAACCGCACTAAAAGCATGTGGATTGGCCTTGATCCCGGACTCCGCCGCACTGGTCTCGCTGAAAGCGATGCGCAGGGCATAATGGCATTCCCCGTGGCTTCCCTTCCCACGGCTGACCTCGCCCAAGAACTCGGGCGCAGGTACGGTGACGGTTCTGGAATTCAGGGTATCGCGCTGGGCAGTCCCCAGAGGTTAGACGGCGGCATTTCGCATGGCGCAGCAGCCCGCGATTCGGTCGCAAAAATTCTTGCAGCAACCTGGCCCAACGCGGTGGTGCATATGGTCGACGAGCGCCTCACCTCTAAGCTTGCAGCCCAGGGCGCAGCCCTTTTGGGTCGGTCTAAGGTGGTCAAAAAAGACAAAGGCCAACTTGATGCTGCAGCTGCCAGCCTAATACTTGAAAACTTTTTAAGCCAAAAACGATGAATCCAAACTGGAACGAACTGCGCCAAACCATAGAACATCTGTGGACCCACCGCGACGAACTGCAAAGCCCTGAAGCACACCATGCCGTGGCGCAGGTAATTGAAGCCCTCGACCGCGGAGCATTGCGGGTCGCCGAGCCCCATGCAGAGGGCTGGATTGTCAACGAATGGATCAAAAAAGCGGTGGTTCTGTATTTTCCGCAGCGTACTATGGAAACCTACGAGGCCGGGCCCCTTGAGTTTCACGATAAAATGCCCCTGAAGCGCAACTACGCGTCCCTGGGGGTTCGCGTGGTTCCCCATGCAATCGCGCGGCACGGTGCCTACCTCGCCCCTGGCGTTATTCTAATGCCCTCCTACGTCAACATCGGTGCGCACGTTGGGCCGCGGACCATGGTTGATACCTGGGCGACCGTTGGAAGTTGTGCTCAAATTGGTGCTGACGTGCACCTTTCGGGCGGAGTCGGCATTGGCGGCGTGCTTGAACCCCTGCAGGCCGCGCCCGTTATTATCGAAGACGGTGCCTTTATCGGTTCTCGGTGCATTGTGGTAGAAGGAGTTCGCATTGGCCGTGAAGCCGTTCTGGGAGCGAACGTGGTATTGACCGCCTCCACCAAAATTATTGACGTGACCGGCCCAGAACCCATCACCTATCGCGGACTTGTGCCAGAGCGTTGCGTGGTGATTCCCGGGACCATGCCCAAAGAATTTGCTGCAGGCACCTACCAGGTACCCTGCGCGCTTATTATTGGCCGTCGAAAGGAGAGCACCGACCAAAAAACTTCGCTCAACGAGGCCTTGCGCGAATTCCAAGTAGCCGTTTAATCGCTTATGAGCCAAAATTTTGCCGGTTGGATCGACCATGATCTTTTTAAAACGGTTGGCGAAGCGGCTGACGACCTCGGCCTTCCCTGTTATGTGGTTGGGGGCTGGGTACGCGACCAATTTTTAAAGCGAGGCAGCTCCAAAGACGTTGATTTTGTTGTGGTGGGTGATGCCCTCGCCATTGCTCAGCGTGCCGCAAAAATGCTTCATGCGGGCAAAGTGGTGGTTTACCCCAATTTTGGCACGGCGCAATTTACTTGGAACGGATGGCAAATTGAATTTGTTCAGGCGCGTACCGAAAGCTACCGCAGCGAGTCCCGCAAGCCGACGGTGGTTCCGGGCAGCCTCCGAGACGACCAGCTGCGGCGCGATTTTACCATCAATGCCATGGCTATTGGCGTCAACCGGGAGTCTTGGGGCGAACTGCTCGACCCCTTTCATGGGCTTGCCGACCTCGACGACAGAATCCTTCGTACCCCCCTTGAACCCATTGACACCTTTAGCGACGACCCCTTGCGGATTCTTCGCGCAATACGCTTCGCAAGCCAGCTTGACTTTGAAATAGAGCCCGAGAGCCTCGAGGGCATGAAGGCCACTGCAGAACGGTTGCGCATCCTGTCGCCCGAACGTGTTCAAAACGAGCTGCTCAAAATTTTAGAAAGCCCCATTCCCTCGGTCGGACTGGGCCTCATGTTTCGCTGCGGCGCCATGGAGGTTTTGATTCCCGAAGTGTCGGCCTTGGCCGGCGTGGATGAAGTCGAGGGACATTTGCACAAAGACAATTTTTGGCACACCCTCGAGGTTGTCGACAACTGCGCAAGGCAGTCTGAATACGTTTGGCTGCGCCTGGCCGCCCTGCTGCACGACATAGGGAAGCCTCCGACCAAGAAGTTCATGAAGGGCACCGGATGGACCTTTCACGGCCACGAGTTCCTGGGGGGGAAAATGGCAAAAAAGCTATTTAGGCGGCTCTCGCTGCCCCTAGACCAGCGCATGGACTATGTGGTCAAGCTAATTCAAATGAGTTCGCGCCCGATTGCGGTGGTAAGTGATTCCGCCACCGACAGCGCGCTGCGCCGCTTGCTCTTTGATGCCGGGCCCGACATCGAAGACCTAATGATACTCTGCTCGAGCGACATCACCACCAAGAATCCGCAGAAAAAATCCCGGTACCTAACCAACTACGTGCATGTGAAGGCCAAAATGGCAGAATTGGAAGCCCGCGACCACTTGCGCAACTGGCAACCGCCGATTGACGGAACGCAGCTCATGGCCTGGTTTGACCTGCCTCCGGGCGCCCTGATCGGCCAAATGAAAACGGCGGTACGCGAGGCTATTTTGGATGGCTTAATTCCCAATACCTTTGACGACGCCAAGGCCTTTGCTACCGCTTGGGCTGCTGAACACGGAATTGCTAGTAAATCATGAATACCAAGGTTGTCCGCGCCATTTTAAACACCAAAGAAGACATCTTTAGAGATATCGCTATTTCTGCCAAGGCCAGCCTCGAAGAGGCCCATGCCGCAATAGCACTAGCCTTTGAGCTAAAGCCTGGGCAGATGGCCTCATTCTACCGCACCGATGCTGAATGGAATCAAGGCGACGAGATTCCCCTAATGGCGATGGATCCGGCCACTGGTCCAAGTATGGCAGACCTCCGCGTAGGTGAAGTGCTTGGTTCAAGCGGCCAGAGGCTGTTAATGGTATACGACTTTCTCGAAATGTGGAGCTTCTTGGTGGAATTTGTGCGCGACGAGAAGGCGGAGGTACCCGAGCCATCCCTGGTATTCAGCTACGGCAAGCGCCCGGCAACTGCACCCGAACTGCACTACAACGACAGCGCAGAGGGCGGATTTAGCGACGAAGACGACCTCGACGAAGACGACGAATTGGGCTTTGACGAAGAAGACCTAGCCGACGGCTATTCCTCTTCGGAGGATTGGTGAAATTCTACCGCCTCCACCGCGCGTATCGGCATTAGCTCCGAATCCTTAAACACCACGGTCTGCTCGGTGCAGGCCCAAATGGTTGTGTTGAGGGCAAAACGACCCTGCTTAGCCGTGAAAAAAAGCGTGACTTTGCGCTCCTCTACATTGCCCTGAAAGGTAGCCTTGTGCAGCAGACCCCAACGCTCTTGCCGCATGACCTCGCTGGTTAGGGCATCCTGATCAGCAAAAGTGAGGCCGAGCAAGTCAGTCCGATTAATAAAACGGTAGGCAGAGGTCTGAGCGGGGCGTGATGGAAAGACCATACGGAAATGTACGCCAATTTCACTTAGTACCTTAGCAGAATGAACGCGGTTCCCAGTATTTGGATGATTCACGGACCGACGGCCTCGGGCAAAACCTCTTTGGCCATCGAGCTCGCCAAGGCCCTAGGCTGTGAGATTCTAAGTTGCGACGCCCGCCAGGTATACCGCGAGCTGCGTATTGGCGTTGCGCGACCCAGCGAGGCAGAGCTTGCTGGGGTAAGGCATCATGGCATAGCGAGCCACAGCATTCACGAGCCATTGACCGCAGCGAGTTATGCCGTCTGGGCAGAGCCTATTCTGCGCGGAATCATAGCCCAGTGCGGATCAGCGGTAGTCGTGGGAGGCTCGGGGCTTTATGCCAAGGCACTGCTCCAAGGACTCGACCCCATGCCTCCAGCCCTGCCCGAATTTCGAAGCGAGCTCGAGGCTATTTGGCTCAAAAATCCCGACGAATTGCGATCAAGACTCCGCAAACTCGACCCGGACTACGCCGCTGTGGCCGACCTGCAAAACCCAAGGCGGGTGCTCCGGGCACTAGAAGTTATGGAGTCCAGTGGCCAGGCCTACTCTGCCCAGCGCCGAGGCGAGGTTGGCCGCATTTGGCCTGCGGTCCTGCGCGAGGTCGTTCTCGAGTCGGATTCCCAGTGGCTCGACCCTAGAATAATGGAGCGAAGCAAGCAAATGATGGCCGAAGGCCTCCGCAACGAAGCCCTTGACCTAGAGGCCTTTGCTTCTTTGACGCCGCTTCAAACGGTGGGCTATCGGGAATTTTATGAGCCCAAATCTAGCTCCTTGGACGACCTGGCAATGACCGCGCAGATTGCCCTTCGCACGCGGCAGTACTCCAAAAGACAGCGCACTTGGCTGGCTAAAATTGAGGGGAGTCTGCGCATTCCCGCAGAAGGGGCCTGGAACTACCTTCGCAATCATGCTAGCGCGTAGGATTCTTCTCCCTTTATCGTGGATTTATGCCCTGGGGGCCTGGCTGCACGCGGCTGCCTACCGCTGGCGCATCCGAAGCACCTACCAACCTGAGATTGCGAGCGTTTCCATTGGCAATTTACACCTTGGCGGTACCGGAAAAACGCCGCTCAGTCTTTGGATTATGGAGCAGCTGCACCAGCGCATTGAGCCGGTCTACTACCTCAGTCGCGGCTACGGACGCAAAACACGGGAGCTTCGCGAAGTGACCCTCGAGGATGAACCCCTCGACGTGGGAGACGAAGCGCTCATGGTGCGCCAGCACTTTGGTCATAGCAATGACATTCGAGTATTTGTTGCCAACCAGCGCGCTGAGGCTCTTAAAACCATGGGCAAGGTGGGCGCGGTAATTCTTGACGACGCCTTTCAGCATCGCGGAGTCAATGCCGCCCTGCAAATTTTGGTATGCCCCTTTGGACAGTGGTACACGCAGGATCATGTGGTTCCGGTCGGACGACTTCGGGAGCATCCTTCGGCCGCCCTGCGCGCTCATGCCGTAGTGGTAACTCGTTGCCCAGGTCCGGTGGATCCGCTCACGCGGCTTGACATTCGCAAGACCCTGCAGCTGAGTCCCGAACAAGATCTATTTTGCAGCTGGGAGCGATACGGGGAACCCCAGCCGCAATGGGGCGCCGAACCCTGGGAATCGATAAAGCCCGACAAGGCCATCGCCCTCTGCGGAATCGGTCAGCCTCAGGTATTTCTTGCAGGCGTTCGGCGCCTGGTACCCATGGCTGATGCCTTCGTGCTCGCCGACCATGAGCCCTTCAGCAAGTCGGTGGTGCAGTCTATTGCTCAAAAGTGCCGCGAACGCGAAATCTCTATCATTGTAACCACCAAAAAAGACAGGGCTCGCATGGGTACCAAGCCCAAGGCATGGTCTGAATTCCGCGTTTATGTGCTCCCACACGAAATCGTGCTGGACCAGGACGGTCCGCGCCTGCTAAAGTGGCTTCAGCAGGAATGGAAGGCCCATGGGTTCCGTGTACCTTTGCAGCTATGACGCAGCAGGGCTATGAAGCAGTTATTGGTTTAGAGGTGCACGTGCAGTTGAGCACCCTGAGTAAGGCCTATGGCTCCGAAGCCTACGGGTATGGTGAGGCCGCCAATACCCAAATTAGTCCGGTTTCGCTGGGTTTACCCGGCGCCCTCCCCCAAGCGAACTGGGGCGTGGTTCGAGCGGCTACCCGACTGGGATTGGCCTTGGGCTGCCAAATTCGCGAATACAACGAATACGCCCGCAAAAACTACTTCTACCCTGACCTGACCAAGGGCTACCAAATTACCCAGCACGAAACACCCATCTGCAACGGAGGATCCGTGGTAATTGATACGATGCAGGGCCCAAAAACACTAGGCTTGACCCGCATTCACATGGAAGAGGATACCGGCAAGTCCATTCACGATTTGGATCCGTTCAACACCCTTCTGGACTTCAACCGAGCGGGGGTTCCCCTACTCGAAGTGGTTACCGAGCCAGACCTTCGCAACGGAGAAGAGGCCTATGCCTTCCTCAACGAAATTCGGCAGTTGGTGCGCTACCTCGATATTTCAGACGGCAATATGGAAGAGGGCTCGCTTCGATGCGACGTCAA
>NSIH01000039.1 GCA_002737315.1 Flavobacteriales bacterium | reverse complement strand
GAAGCGCGCATGTTGGTCAACTTCTTGCCCCTAATGAGGTTCACTTCGAGATCATTGCCGCGGGTATGCTCGCCGACAATCTGCGATTTGTAGATTTCTTCGTTAGGATCGATGAAGAAAATTCCCCGGTCCTGAAGGCGGTCAATCGAGTAGGCCAGGGCGGTACCCTGCTCCATCGAAATAAGCGAGCCATTCATTCGCCGCGGAATTTCGCCGCGCATGGGCTCAAAGCCAATGAAACGGTGGTTCATGATTGCTTCTCCCGCCGTTGCAGTGAGCAAGGCAGAACGCATTCCAATTATACCGCGGCTAGGAATTTTAAAGGTGACAATCATGCGATCGCCCTTGGGAGTCATGTTGGTCATCTCGCCCTTGCGAAGGGTAGCCATCTCCACCGCGGTGCCGCTGTTGATCTCGGGAAGGTCGATGATTAGGTCCTCTATGGGTTCGCACTTGACTCCGTCGATTTCTTTAGTTATAACCGTAGGCTGGCCAATTTGCAGCTCATAGCCCTCGCGACGCATGGTTTCAATCAAGATAGACAGGTGAAGAACCCCTCGGCCGTAGACATAAAAAGAGTCCGCCGTTGCTCCGGGAATCACGCGTAAGGCCAAATTTTTCTCTAGTTCTTTCTCTAGTCGCTCCTTGAGGTGCCGACTGGTCACGAACTTGCCGTCGCGGCCAAAAAAGGGCGAGTCGTTGATCATAAAGAGCATGCTCAGCGTGGGCTCGTCAATGGCAATGGTGGGCAGGCCTTCAGGGTTCTCGATGTCTGCGATCGTGTCGCCAATTTCAAAGCCTTCGATTCCGGCCACTGCACAGAGGTCGCCCGCTTGAACCGAACTAACCTTGGCCTTTCCCAAACCTTCAAAGGTGAAGAGCTCCTTAACTTTTGCCTTAGTAATGCTGCCGTCGCGCTTTACCACCGAAACCTGGGCGTTCTCTTTAAGGGTTCCACGGTGAAGGCGTCCAATGGCCATACGGCCCTGGTAGCTGCTGTAGTCCAAACTGGTTACGAGCATTTGAGTACTTCCCTCGAGGGCCACTGCCTGCGGAACGTGCTCCAGCACTACATCTAGAAGGTACTCGATGTTCTCGGTTTGCACCTTCCAGTCTGCGCCCATCCAGTTGTTTTTGGCGGACCCGTAGACGCAGGGAAAATCAAGCTGTTCCTCGGTGGCGTCCAGTGAAAACATCAGGTCAAATACCAATTCGTGGGCTTGCTCGGGGTCGCAGTTGGGCTTGTCTACCTTGTTGACAACCACAATGGGTCGAAGCCCCATTTCAAGGGCTTTTTGAAGCACAAAGCGGGTCTGGGGCATCGGACCCTCAAAGGCGTCAACCAAAAGCAGCACGCCTTCGGCCATGTTGAGTACTCGTTCCACCTCTCCGCCAAAGTCAGCGTGCCCCGGGGTATCGATAATGTTGATTTTAACTCCCTTGTAGTTTACGCTAACATTCTTGGCCAAAATCGTAATTCCACGCTCACGTTCTAGGTCGTTGTTGTCTAGAATGAGTTCTCCCGTCTCCTGATTGCTGCGAAAGAGTTGGCAGTGGTGCAAAATTTTATCGACCAGGGTGGTTTTACCGTGGTCAACGTGGGCGATGATGGCAATATTTCGAATCGGAGTCATGAGGCAGTTGAAAAGCGCGGCAAAGGTACGCCTTTCCCTAGACCACCGACCCTCTAATCCAGATTATCAAATCGGTAGAGCGGATCCAGCTCGTAGTCGTGCTGCAGTTCGCAGAGCGGATTGATTAGTCCGTCGTTGAGCCCGTAGACCCAACCGTGCAGGGTGGGTGCCTTGCGCTCCTTCCAGGCGCGCTGGATCACGCTCGTCTTGGCCAGGTTCTGAACCTGCTCACGCACGTTGAATTCCACCAGGCGGTTCACGCGCTCGGTAGGGTCCTCGTTCACGTCAATTTCGGCGGAATGCAGTCGGTGTACATCTTTAATGCCGCGCAGCCACTTATTAATGATTCCGAACGAATTGTTGGTAAGCGAAGCCGCGACCCCGCCGCAGCCATAGTGGCCACAGACGATGACGTGCTCGACTTTAAGGTAGTGCACGGCGTACTCGAGTACCGACAGCATGTTGAGGTCGATGTGCAGCACCATGTTGGCGATGTTGCGGTGCACAAAAATTTCGCCCGGAGCGGTTCCGGTAATGGTATCAGCTGGAACCCGGCTGTCGCTGCAGCCAATCCACAAGTACTTGGGAGCCTGAATGCTCGACAGGCGGTCAAAGTATTGGGGGTCGTCGTGGCGACGGCCCTCAGACCATGCCTTGTTCGCTAAGAGGAGTTGATCGATGTCGCGCATGATGTGAATTTAGGACCAGGATTCAAATATACTGAGCTGATCAGGAGCTCTGCGCAGGGATACCATAATATCTTTAAGAGCACAGTGGGCCTTAAAGTCCTCGATCACTTCAATGATGTCAGGGTCTAAAAAGTCTGCATTGCTTATATCCACGAGCAATTGGCAGCCAGGAGGCAGTTTTTCTAGTGATTCCTTGAGCTTGCCCTTGTTGAGAAAGCTCACGTTGCGCCGAAGCTGCAGGATGTAGTTGGTCCCCAGGTGGGTCAGCGAAATGCTCGAGCGAAAGTCTTGAAAGGCAATAAATACGGTGGCGACGAGCAAGCCCACCACGATGCCTTTGAGCAGGTCGGTAAACAAAATAGCCACTACGGTGACCGCGAAGGGAACCCATTGCAGTGCGCCCTGCCGCACCAAGGGGGCGACAACGTTCTTAGGGTGGGTCAGTTTGTAGCCCGTGGCGATCAAGATGGCCGCGAGCGTAGCGAGCGGAATTTGGTTTAGCACGCTTGTCAGGAGCAGCACGCTCAGCGCAAGAATCACCGCGTGAAGTATGGCGCTCCAGCGGGTTTGAGCTCCGGCCTGGGCGTTCACACTGGTGCGCACGACCACCGAGGTCAGGGGAAGTCCGCCTAAAAATCCTGAAACCATGTTGCCCGCTCCCTGCGCCAGCAGCTCGCGGTTGGTCGGCGTCACGCGCTTCAGGGGGTCGAGGCGGTCGGCGGCCTCGATGCTCAGTAGGCTTTCAAGGCTGGCAATCAGGGCTAACGTGAGTGCGGTGGCCCAAACGGCGGGTTGGCTGATGGCATCCCACCGCGGAACCATCCACGACGACGACGACAGGTGGGGCAACTGCACGCGGTGGCTCGCGGCAACAGCCCAAGCGTCACCCAAGAGCTGGGGGAGGGCCGCGGCAAGCAAGGTTCCGCCCGCAACGGCAATCAGTGCCGACGGGATGATGCGGCCCAGCTTGGTTTTGGCGTAGCCGATGGCCTCGGCCAGCTGCAGCCAGAGCAGCGCGGCGATTCCGACGGCGGCAGCGCCCTGGCTGAGTGCGCCTAGGGCATGAACCAGGGCCGTAAAGGTGTTGTCGTGGTCCGCTTGGTCAAAACCCTCGTTGCCAAAAAAGTCGGCGTCGTAGCCCACTAGGTGCGGAATCTGCTTGAGAATCAAGATGAGCCCGATTGCGGCCATCATTCCTTTAATTACGGTGTTGGGCACGTAGTGGCCCACCACGCCCAGTTTAAGCAGGCCCATTGCGATCTGCATCACACCCGCAAGAACCACGGCGACCAAGAAGATTTCGAAGGACCCCAGGTCGCTGATTGCCGCGAGGACCACGGCGGTGAGGCCGGCCGCTGGACCCGAAACGCTCAAGGGCGATCCGCTGAGGGCGCCAATGACCACGCCACCTACCACACCGGCGACGATTCCGCTAAGCATTGGGGCGCCAGAGCCTAGGGCGATTCCAAGGCAAAGGGGGAGCGCAACCAAGAATACCACCAGGGCGGCGGGCAGATCAGCCTGGAGTTGGGGACGAAATGTGGGCATAAATATTTTGAATCCCAAAATTAATTGAATCCTATTGATGAACGCGAATTGGATTCCCGAAGTTTTCGGGCACAATCCGAGTGAGTTACTTTCAATCAAAAAGTTTAATGCAACTAAGTTGGATTACCTTTGGGGCCCTTTAAAACTCCTCGCCGATGCGCACCAAGTACCAAGACCTTATCGAGCAAACCTTTGAGTGGCCGCAGCAAGAATTCTCAACCGAAGACTCTGAGTTGCTCTGGCACGATATTCCGGTGATGGAAATTATCAAGCAGTACGGCACTCCCTTGAAGGTCACGTACTTGCCAAAAATCTCCGAGCACATTCAGAAATCCAAGCGCATGTTCAATGTGGCTATGGCTAAGGTTGACTACCAGGGGGACTATCATTTTTGCTACTGCACCAAGTCTTCGCACTTTCAGTTCGTGCTTGAAGAGGCGCTCAAAAACGACATTCACCTGGAGACGTCGTCTGCTTTTGACATCAACTTGATTGAAACACTCGAAGAAGAAGGCCGCATCACCAAAGACCAGTTCATCGTGTGCAACGGCTACAAGCGGGCGCAGTACACCGAGAACATTGCACGGCTCATCAACAACGGTTGGACCAGCGTGATTCCCGTTATGGACAACCGCGAAGAGCTCGACTTGCTCATGGAGCAGGTCAATCCAGAGAACGCGCATCCGGTCAAAGTAGGCATACGCATCGCGGCCGAAGAGGAGCCCAAGTTCGAATTCTACACGTCCCGATTGGGGATTGGCTACAAAGAAGTGGTTCCGATGTACAAGAACTACATCCAAAACATACCCAATGTGGAGCTAAAAATGCTTCATTTCTTTATTAATACCGGCATCAATGACACGGCCTACTACTGGAATGAGCTCAATAAGGCGGTGCGCGTGTACATCCAGCTCAAGAAGATTTGCCCTACACTTGACTCCCTGAACATCGGGGGCGGATTCCCGATCAAGAACAGTTTGTCGTACGCCTACGACTACGAGTACATGGCCGAGGAAATCATCTCGCAAATCAAGCAGATTTGTAAGGCAGAGGGCATCGAAGAGCCGCACATCTTCACCGAGTTTGGCAGCTACACGGTGGGCGAATCGGGCGCGACCTTCTACAGTATTTTGGGCGAGAAAAAGCAAAACGACCGCGAGAAGTGGTTTATGATTGACTCGAGCTTTATGACTACGCTCCCCGACGCATGGGCCATTAACAAGCGCTTCATCATGCTGGCCATCAATAACTGGGACCATGACTACGAGCGGGTTCTTTTGGGCGGACTCACCTGCGACAGCGACGACTACTACAATTCAGAGCAGCATTCCAACGCCATCTTTTTGCCGAAAATCAAAAACGATACGCCGCAGTACATCGGATTCTTCAATACAGGCGCCTACCAGGAGTCGATAGCGGGTTACGGCGGCCTGCAGCACTGCCTGATTCCAGCACCCAAGCATGTGGTTATCAGTTTAGACGCCAACGGAGACTGGAACACCCGCTTGTTTGCCAAGGAGCAGAGCTACAAGTCCATGCTCAAAATTCTCGGCTACTAAGCCTTTGGGGAGCCCCTGAGGCTCCGTACGTTTGTTCAGCAATCCTTCTAATTCTATTCTGCCATGCTTCGCGGACCCATTTCTCAGTTTATCGAAAACCACTACAAGCACTTTAACGCGGCCGCACTCGTCGACGCCGCCAAGGGCTACGATGCGCACCTGACCGCGGGCGGAAAAATGATGGTCACCCTCGCCGGTGCCATGTCGACCGCCGAACTCGGGAGGTCTCTGGCCGAAATGATTCGCCAGGGCAAAGTCGACATCATCAGCTGCACGGGTGCCAACCTCGAAGAGGATCTTATGAACCTGGTGGCCCACAGCCACTACGAGCGCGTGCCGCACTACCGCGACCTCACGCCAGAACAGGAGCGGGCTTTGCTCGACCGCGGCTTGAACCGCGTGACCGACACCTGCATACCCGAAGAGGAGGCCTTTCGCAAGCTGCAGCACCACATTCATAAAGTATGGTCGGCGGCTGAAGCCAAGGGCGAGCGGTACTTTCCGCACGAGTACATGTACCAGATGATTCGCCTGCCAGAGTTCGCAGCCGAGTACGACGCCGCGGTGGACCCTGCCAATTCATGGATGCTTGCCGCCGCAGAGCGCAACCTGCCGATTATTGTTCCGGGCTGGGAAGACAGCACCATGGGCAATATCTTTGCGAGCTACGTGATCAAGAACGAGCTCAAGGCCAGCACCATGATGTCGGGTATTGAGTACATGGCCTGGCTCGCAGGCTGGTACGTGGCCAATTGCCGCAACCCCAAGAACCCAACCGCTCCTTCGGTGGGCTTCTTTCAGATCGGCGGTGGCATTGCGGGCGACTTCCCGATTTGCGTCGTGCCGATGCTCTACCAAGACATGGAAATGGAGGACGTTCCCTTCTGGGGTTACTTCTGCCAAATTTCGGATTCGACTACTTCCTACGGGTCTTATAGCGGAGCGGTTCCGAACGAAAAAATTACCTGGGGCAAGCTCGATATTGATACCCCAAAATATATTGTAGAATCTGATGCCACAATCGTTGCCCCGCTTATGTTTGCATGGATACTAAAATGGTAAACTACCCCCATGGAAAAGCGACGCATTATCGTTGACTATAAAAATATTACCTCAAGCCAGCTTTCGCTGATTACCGACCGCTATCCAGAGGGTTTTGCGCCCGAAGACATGATGTCGTTTAAAAACTCCAAAGGCGTGACCGTTCGTGCGGTGCCCTTGGAGACGGAGGACACCAAGTACCTTTTTAAGATTTCTATTGAAATGGAGCGCCGCATGGAAGCCCATATGGACGAAGACGATTCGGTCTCCGAAGTGGGAACGGCGCCCGACGAAGTCGTGGCAATGGTCCAAGAGGACTCAACAGACGAAGACGAGGCAGCCGACGAGGACGAAGCTTCCGGCGAGGACGAAGGTCCCGAGGAGGATTAAGCTTTTTGGCCTGGGTGCGCTGAAGCGCGTTGGATGACCCTTTCGCGCGGAAGCGTGCTGGATGTTTTTTTGTGCGGAAGCGCGCGGAAGCGCGCAGTAGCGCGCTGGTATGGCGGAGCGTTCTTGGGCTGGCGCGGAAGCGCGCTGGATGACCGTATCGCTTAAAAAAGCGCTTCCGCGTTTCAATTAAGCACCCTGCAGCGGCCTTCGATGGTAGGTTCCCGATCGCGCATAGGCGCGCCCGGTCCAAATGAGTTCTGCTAGGGCAGAAAGCACGGCTTCGGTCGGCAGTCCCGTTGCCTTTTGAAGGTCTTCGACCCGGCTGGGCCCTCGAAGTGCTTCTAGTACCGACGCAAGCGGCTTGCTCAGGTCGGCATGCGGACCCTGTTGGCGCCGAGCGGACCAATTGAGGTTACTCAGGACCTGCTCTGGATGCAGGGCCATTTGAGCAATTTGGTCCGCAATCAGGCTAAGGCATCCTTGGCTGTGCACGTCGTGGATGCGCCCCGGTATGGCAAAGACGCTGCGGTCGTAGCCATGGGCGAGTTTGGCGGTAATCGACGCACCGCTTTTAATGGAGGCTTCCACAATGAGTACCGCATCGCTCAGACCGGCGATAATCCGGTTTCTGCGGGGGAAGTGTGCTGCTCTGGCCGGAATGCCATAAGGCCATTCGGAGATCCAAGCACCTCCGGATTGAAGTATGCGCTCGGCGAGCCGCGCGTTGGCGCGCGGCTGCGCGGCGTCGAGGCCGTGCGCGAGAACCGCCCAGGTGCTGAGACCCGAACGCAAGGCCTCGCCGTGGGCGGCGGCGTCAATGCCCAGGGCTAGCCCGCTGACGATCGTTGGGCGCGCCGCCCCGAGCGCATTCACCCAAAAATCCGTATGCAGTAAACCGTCAGGGGTAGGCGACCGCGTACCCACCACGGCCAAAACACGATCGTTGGAACTAAGTGATCCGCGCACAAAAAGAAGCGGCGGAGGATCATTGGCTTGAGCCAAGCGCTCCGGATAATCCTCCTCACCCAAGGCAATGCACCGAATCCCGTGAGCGGCATGCAATGCCACCATACGCCCGACCTCATGCAGCTTGGTTTGCACCGTCTTTGCCCAACGGCCTGGAATCTGCTGCGTTTCAAGTTGAAAAGCCTCCCCACTTGGGGCAAGCTGCCGCAGCCATACTAAAGGCTGATTGTGCTCTGCTTCGAGTAGCCTTAGCGCGAGCTGATATTGATGTTCTTCGGTCATACGACGAAGGTCCGGAATCAAAAACCCCAAGCCGGTTGCCAACGTAAGCATGCGTTTAGTACATTTGCCGTCCATTGGGGGATTAGCTCAGCTGGCTAGAGCGCTTGCATGGCATGCAAGAGGTCATCGGTTCGACTCCGATATTCTCCACAATGTGAACCATAAACCCTGCCTTTGGCGGGGTTTTGTTTTTTATGTAGTTTTTGCGCCGCAGAATCTCTGAATCGGATCATTTTAACCGCGGTTTCGGATCATTTCAACAAGTTTTGATCGGTATCGAATGCCTTAATGATCTGAATCTGTATTAAGGAAAGAACTTTGGGTAGAGATTCACCGTATCCTTGAATCGGTGGCTTAGCCGACTCAACCTATCGAACTATTTTAGAAAACGCTAATGTAATAAAACGGTTAAATTCAAACGTTTTTCTATCTTGGGCTCAATGAAAATCAGCTTTTTGCGCGGCCGACTTGCCAAGCGCGGTTGGGAGTACCGCGATTCCTTCCCCACGGGCCTGCGCCAGTACGTGCTCGTGTTTGGCCCGCACACCCACAGCCGGGACTTTTGGGCCGGACTCTGCATACGCGAAGACTTTGGTCTTCACCACCTGCACGTTTTGGGCAAAAAGCCTCTTTTTCGCGGAATTCAGGGCTGGTTTTTGCGGCAGTTGGGCGGAATTCCGGTCGACCAGCACTCCGCGGGAGGCGTCGTGGGTCAGGTGGTGGAACACTTTAAACGCGACCCTGATTTTTGCCTCGCGCTGGCCCCCGAAGGCACGCGCGCCAAGGTCGACGGGCTGCGCAGCGGCTACTATGAAATTGCCATGGCGGCGGGGGTTCCGATTGTGGTGCTCGGAATCGACGCGGGCCGAAAGATGGTAAGCGTCAGTGCACCCATTATGCCGCTGGACACCAAAGAAGCGACGGACGCCCGGGTGCTTGAAATTCTTGGTCCGCTCGAGGGTTTTGTGCCCGAAAAGGGCCTGCAGCACCTCACGCCCGACCGCGCCAGCCGGCTGATGCCCGAGCAGCTGGCCTGGAACGCCCAGACCTTCCCGACGCGTTTGTTTTTGGACCAGCCCGTCGGCGGCGGACGCATTCAGATGACGCACGCCGAGGCCCACGCCGAGGCGCAGCGCTTCGCCCGCGGACTCTACGCCTTGGGTGTCAAGCCGGGTGACCGGGTGGCCTTGATCGGCAAAAATTCCGCGCACTGGCTCATTTACGACTACGCGGTGTCGCTGGCCGGAGCCGTTTCGGTGCCCATCTACCCCACGATTGACGGGCCGACGGCGCGGGCAGTGATCGAGCATTCCGAGTCCAAGGTCGTGGTGCTCGGCAAGCTCGACGACGTGGCGCGCTACCGCGACTGCATTCCAAGCGGAATCGAGGTGGTGACCACCCCCGACCACCGACTCGAAGACGCCCGAAGTTGGGACGAGGTCTGCGGAATGGGCGACCCGTCTGCGGTCTTCCCGACCCTGCACCCCGACGACTTGATGACAATCATTTACACCTCGGGCACTACCGGAATGCCCAAAGGCGTCATGCACAGCTACCGAAACTTCCAGGAAGCGTTTCGAATCATTCTGACGCAGTTCAGTTTTTTGCACCAAGAGGTGTTTTTGAGCTACCTGCCGCTGTGCCACGTGGCGGAGCGCATGATCATATCCGCCGCCGGCGTCTACCTCACCGGTCGCGTGCACTTCGTGCAGTCGCTTGAAACGTTTGCTAAGGACCTCGAACGGGCGCAGCCTACGGTGTTTTTGGCGGTTCCGCGCATCTGGGAAAAGTTTGGTGAAACCCTGCACCGCAAGCTTCCTGCTGCCTGGCTTCGCCGAGCCTTGGCCCCGGTGTTGCGCAAAAAGCTCGGGCTTTCTCGAGCACGACTAGTGCTCAGTGGCGCAGCCCCCATTCGCGCCTCGCTCATCGAAGAGTTTGCCAGCCTGGGCATCGTGATTCAAGAGGTCTACGGCATGACCGAAAACTTGGGAATCACCACCGTTAACTTCCGCGGGAAAGTCCGCATCGGCAGTGTCGGCCAGCCTTTTGCCGGAACCCGCGTGACCCTTGGCGAAGGCGACGAAATCCTTTTGGAGAGCCCCACCAACACCCAGGGCTACTACCGCGAGCCCGAACTCACCGCAGAACTCTTTAGCGGCGGAGCCCTGCACACCGGCGACGTCGGCCGCTTCGACGCCGACGGCTACCTCTACATTACGGGCCGCATCAAAGACATTTTTAAGACCGCCAAGGGCAAGTACGTCGCGCCGGCGCCCATCGAGGGCCGCATCATGGAGGCCGACGAGGTAGAACAGGTCTGCCTGTTTGGCGTCAACCTTCCGCAGCCAGTGGCCTTGGCCGTCCTCACCGAGCACGCCCTGAGCCAGGCCCGCGAAGTCGTGGAATCCCGCCTGCTGCAGCTGCTTGACGCCATCAACCGCGAGCTTCCGCAGCACGAGCGCCTCGCCCAACTCATCGTCGTGCGCGAACGCTGGGAGGTCGACAACGGATTCATCACGCCGAGCCTCAAAATCAAGCGCAATCAGGTTGAAAAATACTACCACGACGTGGTGCACGCCCTGTCGGCCAAGGTTGAGAAGGTGGTGTGGGCTTGACTTGCTCTGGCGAATATCGTTTTTTGATTCAAACCCGAAACAAGTGCGGCAACCAAATTTCAGTTCATTAGAAAAAAGTACTTTTCTGTTATCACACTCGCATGTGCGTTCTGATTGGGTCGGTAATAAAAAGTCTAAAACCAACAGAAGCAGAGTTCATTTACTGCCTAAGTTCTGTGCTTCTTGATTATTCTAACATTTGATAGTGGCTTGAACTATCTGTCGCTTTTAAAATTATTGCGTAAACAATTAGGAGCTTAAATTTTGATAAACCTTATGTGCCAAGGGGTATCAAAAAAAAGAGGCCCGAGCGTACGCTCGGACCTCAACAATCAGTCAGAATTTGAATTAGTGACGAACAACAAGTTTTTGAACGCTTGTACCCTCATCGTTCGAAACACGAACCATGTAGATGCCATTACTAAGATTGGCTGTTGACAATGCGTTTTGTCCTTCTGTCAAAGTGCCACTGGCAACAAGTTGGCCTGTTAATGAAACAATGCTAAAGTGAGCTTTGGCAGCATTAAATGAAATATTTACGAAGTCATTAGCAGGGTTGGGAGCTAAGGTCAGGACATTTGGAGATTGCTCACCCATACCTATTCCAGAAGCTGTTCCTTGTTCTATGTTGTCAACGTAGTACGTACCTGAAGTAAGGCCCCAGCCCGGGAACAATACAACGCGATCATATAGGGTGCCCACGCCACTCAAGTCCCAAGTTAATTGGGTCCATTGAGAAGCTACGGTAATAGCTTGATCCGCTTCCCAGAATATGGCACCGTTGGTCTTGTCTTCTAATTTTAAACGCATCGTGCCCGCCACTGGAGCCCAAACCATAACTTCAATTAAAGTGTCCGTTGTGAAGTCTAATTTGTTCGTAACGTCAAAGAACAGACCAGCCCAAGTTTCGTTGCCATGAACTGTTCCCAGCACAGTTGCTGAAGTATTGAGGCCTGACATGTCAGGATTGGCTAAAACAGAATAGGTGCTGTTGCCGAATACCGTAAATGTGGGTGGAGTTGATTCAAAATTAATGGGTAGCGCGGTTTGAGCGAAAGCTGTACCAAGCAATGCCATTGCAATAAGAGTAAGGTGTTTTTTCATGAATTGGATTTTTGAAAATGATTATAGTATTAAATCTACGACAATAAATGCAAGAAATTGTAAATTATACTATATCTTCAAACAAAGCAGTACCAATGCTCTAAATCAATTGTAGTTTGGGCAAAATGACCACCGGTGTTCGGGTCTTCAGATATTGCTTTAAACTTCGTCAAAATAAGCTGTTAGAACATTGTTCTTTTGAATTGTTGAGATGCTTGAACGCTTATCTAGGTTACACCGACTCGTATCGGTGAATGCCTAAATCTGCTATCCGCGCACCGCGAATCAGCGGGAGACCGCTTCTTCGTTTAAGGTCTTGTGCTGAACGCCGTCCACAGCGCCTCATTCGCCACGCTGAGGTAGTGCGCGCGCGCTACGGTTTCGGTTTTCACCGGAACCTCGAGGACCACGCGGGTTCTGCTGCGAGTGACGGGAAGCTTCATGGTGCTTTCAGACGCCGCGTCACGTGCCGCAACCAAATCCTGCATGGCGACCTCGTCGCCCAACTGAAGTCCAGCCCATTCTTCTGGGCCTACTTTTTTAACCACGCGGGTCATTCCCAGGTTGGTGACCTTGACCTTCAGATCGTTCTTGCCCGCGTCGAGCGGGTTGATGGCCTTGATTTCGCTGCCTTGGGCGGAATACTCCAGGCCTACCAACTTCAGCGCCTCGCTATAGGGAAGCGGCTCGCGGCCCTCCACGTGCTTGGCAAAAAACTCACGCAGCCCGGGCGTTTTTGCCACCTCGCAAAAGGCGTCAAAGAATCCGGCCTCTTCAAAGGGACGGTCGGGCCCATACTGGCGGTGAAGCGCCATGATGACGTCGATGAGCGAGCGCTGGTTTTGATGGGTGCCGCGTATCTGGGCGTCGATCAGCCATGCCATAACGGCTCCGCGGTCGTAGACGTGCATGTAGGCGTCTTTGTAGGGTTTGTCGAGCACGTTGCGCGACATTTCGGTGAAGCTGAACTTGTCGTTGGGGAACTTTTCACCCTGAGCAAGCTTGCCACGCATCACGTCGAGGTACTCCTGCTGCGTGAGGCGTCCGCCCTGGTATCGAATGAGTTGGGCAAAGTACTCGGTCACTCCCTCGTAGAGCCAGAGGTGCTGGCTCATTGTCGGGTTGATGTAGTCGAAGTCATGGATGGCAGGAGCGTGCAAGCCCAAGGGCGTGATTACGTGCATGAATTCGTGCACGGCGGCGTCGAGCAGCTGCTTTTCGACGCGGAGCTCGGCCGGCATGCGCTCGCCCGATCCAAAGTCGCCGAGGTAGTACAGCGATGAAGTATTGTGTTCTAGGGCGCCAAAACCCTGGCTGCCTAGGCTGCGGGCAACCTTGATTATGCCTCCTATGCTCGGTTTGCCGCTGAATAAAATGTCGCCGGCCCAGCGGAAGTCGCCCACCATGGCCAAAAAAGTGTAGTGGTCCACGGGGAGCTTGGGCAGAAAACGAGCTACCGCTGCCATGTCTGCCTCTAGTTCGCGCTTAAAATCTGCGGCTCGTGAGGTTCCGTTTAGGTCGAGCACTGCAAGGGTCACCCGCGTGTTGGCAACCCAGAATCCGGCCGTGTCGGGCTTGGTTAGCAGCACCGGGTTGTCGAGCAAGGCGTGGTAGCTGCTGGCAACCAGC
>NSIH01000038.1 GCA_002737315.1 Flavobacteriales bacterium | reverse complement strand
CGGCTTTCAAACATCTTTTGGTGAACCAAAATAGATCCGCGGGCTTGGGTGGCGGTTACCAGGACAATGCTCAATAGGTCGGGGGTAAAAAGAGGCCAGGGTCCGTCGGCTATCGTTACCATGGAGCCATCGAGGTAGGCCCCAATTTCGTAGTGCTCTTGCGCCGGAATGTAGAGGTCGTCTCCGCGCTCCTCTATGATAATTCCAAGCTTGCGGAATACGTTGGGGATCTGCCCAAGGTGGGCAATACCGGCATTTTTTATGGTAATTTCAGACTTGGTCATTGCAGCCAGTCCGATCCAGGAACCGATCTCAATCATGTCAGGGAGGCATCGGTGCTCGGTGCCTGACAATCGGTCTACTCCGGTAATGCTGAGACGGTTGCTACCTATGCCCTCAATCTTGGCACCCATTCTAACGAGCATCGAACATAGTTGCTGTAGGTAGGGTTCGCAGGCGGCATTATAGATGGTAGTCAATCCCTTAGTCAGTACTGCGGCCATTACAATGTTGGCAGTACCAGTTACTGAGGGTTCGTCGAGCAAAATATAGGCACCCTTGAGTCCTTCGGCTGGGGCCTCCACGCCATAGAAGTAGGCCTCTTCTTGGTAAATGAATTTAGCTCCGAGCTTCATGAAGCCCTCAAAGTGGGTGTCCAGTCGGCGGCGTCCAATTTTATCGCCGCCGGGTTTGGGAATGTAGCCTTTTCCAAAGCGGCCAAGCATGGGTCCAACCACCATAACGGATCCGCGCAATGAGGCTCCTTTGTTTTTGTAGGTCGTACCAAACAAATAATCAACATCCACGGAATCAGCTACAAAGGTGAAATCTCCAGGTCCGTTTTTGCTAACGCGCACTCCGAAGTCGCCGATGATTTCAATTAGCTTATTGACGTCGATAATGTCGGGTACGTTGGTAATGCGCACCGGCTCGTCGGTCAGTAGAACGGCACAAATTATTTGAAGTACTTCATTTTTCGCACCCTGAGGATGCACGTCGCCCTTGAGGGCTGTTCCGCCGGTTATTTTGAATGAGGCCATACTCACTTGCGGGTAAAACCGCCTTTGCGTTTGTTAAAATTAGAGGAATTCATGGGCTTCTTTTTGCGGTTTTTGGCATGCAAGGGCGCATTCTGCGAGACCACCCCTTTAGCGACCGACAGGGCAGAGCCTTCCTGCCCCAAGCGTCCACCAGAAAGCAGCCGGAGGTCGTTAAAAATAACGGCGTCATCTACGGTGTCTTTGTTCCAACTCAGGTAGGCCCGCTTCATTTGGTTGGCAATGTCGTACTCGATTCCTTGACGTTCTTCACTAGGCTCCATTTCGGCAACCGTACTGATGAGGTTCTGAAGAATCACCCCGTAGTACCGGTGGCTTCGGCTTTTTTCCGGGTAGGGTACTCGTTCTGGCTTGGCTTCGAGCAGTTCGCGCTGGGGAGCAGGGTAGGGGCCGTCGACGTCCAATTCAAACTTAGACATAACGTGAAGATGGTCCCAAACCTTGCGAGCAAAGTCAGGCTGCCCTCGCATGGCCGGGTTCAAGCGGCCGACCGTGTCAACAATATGCGCCGCAGACTCGGTACGCTTGGTTTTGTCATCTAGGGTCAAACAAAACTCGAGCATGGTTTGCACCAGGCGGCCGTACTCCCCAAGGGTCATTTCGGGGCGGTCCGTGTTATAGTCTAGAGACAGTGTGGTAATACTTGCAGTTTCCATGGTTGTGCTCCTGCTAAGCCAGGAGCTGCAATTTAGCGAACTTAAGAAGGAGTTTCTTTTCGCCCGCGTTATCAAATTTGATGGTGGCTTTTCCGCCATCGGCGGCGGATTCCACTTCGGTCACGGTGCCTGCTCCAAATCGGTCGTGAAGCACGCGAATCCCTGGGGACAAAATTAGTTCGTTTGCGGGAACTCCCGACGCAGCACTTGCTTGCCCCAAAGGCTTTAGGTTTTCAGGCTTTCTAAAGCGTATTGGAGCTGGCGGTGGTCCCGCTGGTTTTGATGCGGCGCCGCTTCGGTTAAAGCCCCCGCCCCCCCTAAAAGTTCGAGGTTGATCGGGGTCGCCAAAGGCATCGCGCAGCTCTCTCGGGACTCCATAATTTTTGGCAATCTCAGGCAGATGCACGTCCAAGTGCTCGTCGTCAAGTTCATCGAGAAACCTACTGGGTTCGCAGTCCATGAGCTTGCCCCAACGGTAGCGCACCCTGGCATGCGTCAAATAAGCCCTCTGTTCTGCGCGCGTTAGCGCTACATAAAAAAGTCTTCGTTCCTCCTCGAGGTCGCTTCGGGAATTCATCGCCATCATCGACGGGAAGAGGCTGTCTTCTAAGCCCACCACAAAAACCACGGGAAATTCTAATCCCTTTGCCAGGTGAATCGTCATGAGGGTAACCTTGGGCTCGTTGGTTTCTTGCTCGTCGCGGTCGGTAAATAGGGCCACATCCTGCAGAAAAGCCCCCAAACTCGGATTCCCGTCTTCGGTTTGGCTTTGCTGCTCCACAAAGTCTTTGATTCCGTTGAGCAATTCTTGAATGTTCTCGTACCTACTGATTCCCTCTGGGGACTTGTCTTCTGCCAGCAACTTTACAAGGCCGCTGCTGCGGACAATGTGCTCGACCGTTCCAAAGGCGTCTTGCTGGCTGGCGATTATTCGGTAGGAGTCAATTAAGTCGGCGAAGGCTTCCAGGCGCTCTGCAGTAGGTCGGTTAATGCCTAAATCCCATGAGGTTGCGTGGCGCACGGCCTCCCAAATGGGTACTTTTTTCTCGTTGGCTGCAATAGTAAGGCGGGCCAGGGTCGTTTCACCAATTCCGCGCCCTGGCAAATTGATAACGCGCCGAAGGGCCTCCTCGTCGCCGGCATTCACCGTCAAGCGCACATAGGCCAGAACGTCCTTGATTTCCTTGCGCTGGTAAAAGGAGAGTCCGCCATAAATCTGGTAGGGAATGCTTCGACGGCGCAGCGCGTCTTCAAAGGACCTCGATTGCGCGTTGGTGCGGTACAAAATGGCAAAATCGCTGTAGTGGTGCTGTTCGCGGTGCACGAGGTCCCAGGTGGTTTGGGCCACATACTGGCCTTCGTCAGAATCGCTGACGCTCTGGTGTACTACGATTTTTTCGCCCAGCGGATTATCGGTCCAAACGTCTTTTTGAAGCTGCTCCTTGTTGTGCGAAATCAGGGTGTTGGCCGCGCTGACGATGCGCTTGGTACTTCGGTAGTTTTGCTCCAATTTATATAGAGCCGCATCGGGGTAGTCATTTTGAAAATTCAAAATATTGCGGATGTTGGCTCCCCTAAAGGAATAGATGCTCTGGGCGTCGTCGCCGACTACGCAAATATTCTCAAAGCGGCTGGCAAGTGCTTTGACAATGAGGTATTGGGCGTGGTTGGTGTCTTGGTACTCATCGACCAGCAGGTATCGAAACCGTTCCTGGTATTTTGCCAAGGCGTCCGGAAAGCGGGCAAAAAGTTCGTTGGTCTTGAGCAGCAAGTCGTCAAAATCCATGGCGCCCGACCTAAAGCAGCGCTCCATGTACTCGCTATAAACCTCTCCCAGTTTCGGCATTCTGGCCGAGGCATCTTGCTCTTGAAGGTCGGCCCGCGCTGCATAAGTTTTGGGCGTTATTAGGTTGTTTTTGTAGGCCGAAATCCGCGACGCGACCGATTTGGTTTTATATATTTCTTTGTCAAGGTTTAGTTCTTTAATGACATTGGCTACCACTTTGTGGGCGTCCTCCGTATCATAAATGGTAAAGTTGCTGGGGAAGCCTAGGCGACTGCCCTCGACCCTGAGGATTCGGGCAAAAATGGAGTGAAAGGTTCCCATCCAAACATTTTTGGCTTCGTCCGGACTCACCACTTTAGCGACGCGGTCCTTCATTTCACGGGCCGCTTTGTTGGTGAAGGTGAGCGCTAGTATCTGGAATGCATCCGCTCCTGTGGCAAGAAGGTGTGCGATACGGTAGGTAAGCACTCGCGTCTTGCCCGAGCCAGCACCTGCAATAACCATGACTGGACCCTTGATGTGCTCTGCGGCCTTGCGCTGTGCTAAATTAAGTCCGCTTAAAAGTCCTTCCATGATCGGTAGCAAAAGTAGTTTGGAGCTGCGCCATGCTCACCCTAAGTGGAAAACTTTAAAATTCTTTTCGTTGCTAGGGTGTGGATAGAGAAGAATTTGTTCTACATTTGCAGTCCCCAAAAAAGTGGGGATTAAATTATATTTCTACCGACGTTATTACACGTAGAAGAGTATGCCAACGATCCAACAACTAGTCCGTAAGGGACGCGTAACCTTAGAGAAAAAGAGCAAGTCGGCCGCCTTGGACGCTTGTCCTCAGCGCCGTGGCGTTTGTACTAGGGTTTATACCACAACGCCTAAAAAGCCTAATTCCGCCATGCGCAAGGTTGCGCGGGTGCGTTTGACTAACGGAAACGAGGTCAACGCATACATTGGTGGAGAAGGACACAACCTGCAAGAGCACAGCATTGTGCTGGTTCGCGGAGGTCGTGTAAAGGATTTACCAGGGGTTCGCTACCACATTGTGCGCGGTGCCCTTGACACGGCCGGTGTCAACGGCCGCATGCAACGCCGGTCCAAGTATGGCACCAAGCGTCCTAAGGCCAAAAAAAATTAATAAGGAATCATGAGAAAGACTCGTGCTAAGAAGCGCCCTTTATTGCCCGATCCGCGTTTTAACGACCCCCTCGTTACTCGGTTTGTAAACAACATGATGTACGACGGTAAGAAGTCCACTGCATTCAAGATTTTTTACGATGCTATTGACTTGGTTTCTCAAAGAACGGGAGAGGCCAACGGCCTTGACCAATGGAAGTCGGCCCTTACCAATGTCATGCCCCATGTGGAAGTTCGCAGCCGCCGAGTAGGAGGTGCTACCTTTCAGATTCCCCAGCAAATCCGCCCAGAGCGTAAAATTTCGGTTGCCATGAAGTGGTTAATTGGATACTCGCGCCAGCGCAACGAGAAAAGCATGGCAGGCAAGCTTGCCGGTGAAATTCTAGCTGCTGCCAAAGAAGAAGGTGCAGCCGTTAAAAAGCGCATGGATACGCACAAGATGGCAGAAGCCAACAAGGCATTCTCACACTTCCGTTTCTAACAGATTACGAACTTCACGATGGCTTCACGCGACTTACTTTACACCCGTAACATAGGTATCATGGCACACATTGATGCCGGAAAGACCACTACTACGGAGCGTATTCTGTACTATACCGGCGTGAGCCACAAAATTGGCGAAGTGCACGACGGCGCGGCAACTATGGACTGGATGGTTCAGGAGCAAGAGCGCGGAATCACCATAACCTCGGCAGCCACAACTTGTTTTTGGCGCTTTCCTACCGTTCAAGGTGAGGATATCTCGGGCCAAACCGAAGAATACAAGATTAACATTATTGACACTCCTGGACACGTAGATTTTACGGTAGAAGTGGAGCGCTCCTTGCGAGTTCTTGACGGGGCCGTTGCGCTGTTGTGTGCAGTGGGTGGGGTGCAACCGCAAACAGAGACAGTATGGCGCCAGGCTACCAAGTACAGCGTGCCCCGGATTGCCTTCGTGAATAAAATGGATCGCACGGGTGCAGACTTCTTTAATGTAGTCCGCCAAATTGATGAAAAGCTTCGTGGCAATGCCGTTCCCCTCCAGGTGCCCATTGGTGCAGAGGCGGAGTTTCGCGGTATCGTTGACTTGCTTGACAAGAAAGCCATCGTATGGGATGACGAGACCCAAGGAATGACGTATAAGATCATTGACATTCCTGCTGACCTAGTGGATGTTGTCGATGAGTACCGCGAGAAGCTCGTGGAGGCCGTTGCGGAATTCGACGACAATCTTATGGAGAAGTTCTTTGACGATCCCGCGAGCATTACCCGCGAGGAATTGACTGGGGCCATTCGCAAAGCAGTTATTGCTATGAAGATTACTCCGGTACTTTGTGGGTCTGCATTCAAAAACAAGGGTGTTCAGACCATGCTTGACGCGGTTATGGAATACCTTCCATCACCCCTTGATGTGGAGGCAATCTCGGGCATCAATCCTGATACCGACGAAGTAGAAACTCGCAAGCCGGATTCTACAGAGCCTTTTGCAGCCCTTGCATTTAAGATTGCGACCGATCCTTTTGTGGGTCGCTTGTGCTTCTTCCGTGTGTATTCGGGTAAAATCAATGCAGGTTCCTACGTCAAGAACATGCGCACCGACAACAAGGAGCGCATCAGCCGTATTTTCCAGATGCATGCTAACAAGCAGAATCCGATTGACTTAATCGAAGCAGGAGATATTGGAGCAGGCGTTGGTTTTAAAGACATCCGCACCGGAGATACCCTTTGCGACGAAAAAAAGCCCATTGTCCTTGAGTCAATGAGCTTCCCTGAGCCAGTTATCGGACTTGCAGTAGAGCCAAAGACCCAAGCAGATGTCGATAAATTGGGAATGTCTCTTGCCAAATTGGCAGAAGAGGATCCAACGTTCCGCGTGCATACCGACGAAGAAACTGGCCAGACCATTATCTCTGGTATGGGTGAGCTTCACCTTGAGATTATTGTTGACCGCCTCAGGCGTGAGTTTAAGGTGGAATGCAATCAGGGTGCGCCTCAGGTTCAGTACAAAGAAGCCTTGACCTCGACTATCAACCACCGTGAGGTGTACAAGAAGCAGACTGGCGGTCGCGGTAAGTTCGCCGACATTGTCTTCACAATCGGGCCCGCAGACGAGGGTCACCTTAGCGGACTTCAGTTCGTGAATGAAATTAAGGGCGGTAACATTCCTAAGGAATATGTGCCGTCCATTGAGAAAGGCTTCAAGGAAGCAATGAAGAATGGTCCTTTGGCTGGATACGGAATCGATACCATGAAGGTTGTTCTTTCAGACGGTTCCTTCCACCCGGTTGACTCGGATTCCCTTTCTTTTGAGCTTGCAGCAAAAGTGGGTTACCGCGAATCAGCCCGCAAAGCCCGGCCAGTTATTCTAGAACCCATCATGAAAATGGAAGTGGTCATGCCCGAGATTAACATGGGTGATGTAGTAGGCGACCTCAATAAGCGTCGTGGAATGGTCGAGGGTATGGATGCTAAGGATGGCGATAGCCTGGTGCGCGCCAAAGTGCCTTTGAGCGAAATGTTTGGATACGTAACCACTCTTCGGACCTTGACCTCTGGTCGTGGTTCCTCGAGCATGGAATTCAGCCACTTCTCAGAGACTCCGCAAAACATTGCTGAGGCAGTTATAGAAAAAGTAAAAGGTAAAAAATAGGATCGATGAGCCAGAAAATTCGAATCAAGCTTAAGTCCTACGATCACAATCTCGTAGACAAAAGTGCAGAGAAAATCGTAAAGACGGTAAAGAGTACCGGAGCTGTAGTTAATGGCCCGATTCCCTTGCCCACCAATAAGCGCATCTATACGGTGCTGCGTAGCCCGCACGTCAATAAAAAGGCGCGTGAGCAGTTTGAGTTGTCAAGCTACAAGCGTTTGATTGACATCTATTCTTCGTCCAGCAAAACCATCGACGCCCTTATGAAGCTTGAGCTTCCGAGTGGTGTTGAGGTAGAAATCAAAGTTTAATAACCCCCTAAGAATTCCTCATTATGCCTGGATTAATTGGCAAAAAAATTGGAATGACCAGCATCTTCGACGGTGACGGAAAAAATTTTCCGTGTACTGTAATTGAGTTGGGGCCCTGCGTGGTCACCCAGCTTAAGTCGAACGATGTCGATGGTTACGAAGCCGTGCAGATCGGTTTTGGCGAAAAGAAAAACGCCATATCGCCTGCCTCCGGTCATGCTGCAAAGGCCAACACCTCAGCAAAGTCTAAGTATGTTGAATTTCGTGAATTCGGTACCCCCGTGTCCTTAGGCGAAGTTCTTACGGTGGCTATGTTTGCGGAAGGTGAATTTGTAGACATCGTAGGACAGTCAAAAGGTAAAGGCTTCCAAGGTGTGGTGAGGCGTCACGGCTTTAGCGGTGTCGGCGAATCAACGCACGGACAGCACAACCGCGGACGCGCACCCGGTTCTATCGGTGCAGGTTCTGACCCTAGCCGCGTATTCAAGGGTATGCGTATGGGTGGCCGTATGGGCAATACCCGTATTAAAATTCAAAACCTTCAAATTTTGAAGGTCGATGCAGAGAAGAATCTGCTCGTTGTTAAAGGATCCATTCCCGGAGCGAAGCAATCGCTTGTAATTGTAGAGAGATAATGGAAATTCGAATTCTCAACCAACAGGGTGCAGAGACGGGCCGTATGGTCCAGTTAAACGACGAGGTATTTGGAGTTACTCCCAACGACCACGCGATGTACCTCGATGTAAAGCAGTACCTAGCCAACCAGCGTCAGGGTACGCACAAGTCCAAGCAGCGTGCTGAAATTGCTCGCACCACCAAGAAGCTTCACAAGCAAAAGGGTACTGGCGGCGCGCGTCATGGCAGCATGAAATCGCCTCTATTTCGCGGCGGAGGTCGTGTATTTGGACCAGTTCCTCACGAGTACGGTTTCAAGCTCAATAAAAAACTGAAATTGGTTGCTCGTAAGTCTGCTTTAAGCCAGCTCGCTGCGTCAAACCAGATTTTAGTCGTGGATCAAATCTCTATGACGGCAGCCAAGACTAAGGATTACGCAGTGATTCTTAAAGCCTTAGGTCTCGACGGCAAGAAATCCACTGTAGTATTGGCCGAAGCGAATAATTCCATATATTTGTCGTCCCGCAATTTTGAGGGTTCAAAAGTGGTAATTGCTTCAGAATTAAGTACTTATTCTATTTTGAATGGTGGCACTCTAGTTTTAGTTGAGCCCTCGATTGCGAAAATTGAAATTGCCTTAACGGCCAAATAGTGATGGAACAGATTCTAATTCGCCCGGTACTTACCGAAAAAGCGACTGCCTCAGCAGAGACAGCGAATCGCTACACGTTTGTAGTAGATAAAAAAGCCAACAAGGTTGAAATTAAAAAAGCAGTAGAGCAAGCCTACAAGGTGAACGTGGAAAACGTTCGCACCATGATTGCACCTGCTAAGAGTATTGTGCGCAACACCAAGTCTGGCGTTCTTAAAGGACGTAAGCCTTCTGTAAAGAAAGCGGTGATTGAAGTTCGCGCTGGTGAAACTATAGATATCTACGCTAACCTCTAAGTCATGGGTGTACGTAAACTCAAACCAACCACGCCAGGACAGCGTCATCGTTCAATAAACGATTTCGCAGTGCTGAGCTCTGTGGCTCCAGAAAAGAGCCTAACGGTTCCTAACAGGCGTTCAGGCGGACGAAACAACACCGGCAAGATGACCATGCGGTACGTCGGTGGCGGTGCCAAACAGCGCTACCGTATCGTTGACTTTAAGCGTGAGAAGTTCAATATTCCTGCTACGGTTAAAAGCATTGAATACGATCCGAACCGTACCGCGTTTATCGCCTTATTGGTCTATGCCGACGGAGAGAAGCGCTACATCATTGCGCCGAACGGATTAGTAGCAGGACAGACTTTGCTCAGTGGACCCGGCGTCGCTCCGGAGGTTGGTAATGCCATGAAACTTTCGGACATGCCTTTGGGTACGATTGTCCACAATGTGGAGCTTCGTCCAGGTCAGGGTGGAATCATCGCTCGCTCTGCCGGGGCATTCGCCCAGCTTGCAGCCCGCGACGGCAAATATGCTACGCTTCGCATGCCTTCCGGGGAGAGTCGTTTGATCCTTACCGAGTGCATGGCGACCATAGGAACGGTTTCGAATGCAGACCATTCTCAGGTCGATAGTGGAAAGGCAGGACGCAGCCGTTGGCTCGGTCGCCGCCCTCGAACACGTGGTGTTGCTATGAACCCTGTAGATCACCCGATGGGTGGTGGTGAGGGTCGTGCTTCAGGTGGACATCCTCGCTCACGCAAAGGGATTCCGGCCAAAGGATACAAAACACGTACTCCTAAGAAGGCAAGCAATCGTTATATCATTGAAAAACGCAAGAAGTAATCATGTCACGTTCGCTTAAAAAAGGTCCATACATCCATTTCAAGCTCGAGAAGCGAGTTATGGAGAACGTGGAGTCAGGTAAAAAAGCTGTTATCAAAACTTGGTCACGGGCTTCAATGATCAGTCCAGATTTTGTTGGACAGACTATCGCAGTATACAACGGTAAGACGTTTGTTCCTGTGTACGTTAATGAGAACATGGTTGGACATAAGTTGGGAGAGTTTTCACCCACCCGTGTATTCCGTGGCCACTCTGGCAAAAAAGACAAAGGCAAAAAGTAAGAATCGATGGGAGCTCGTAAAAAAAACAGCGCTAATGCGATCAAGGAAGCCCGCCGCACCGTGGCTATGGCATCCTTAAATGACTGTCCAACATCACCGCGCAAGATGCGTTTGATGGCTGACCTCATCCGCGGAATGGAAGTTGCCAAGGCACTCTATGTGTTGAAGCACAGCAGCAAAGAGGCGTCTATTCGCCTTGAGAAGCTGCTTGTTTCTGCCTTGAGTAATTGGCAGACCAAAAATCCTGACTCGTCTGTTGATGCTGGGCTAGTGGTTCAGAGCATCTCTGTAGACGGAGGCCGAATGCTTAAGCGCATTCAGCCTGCACCCCAGGGTCGTGCCCACCGAGTGCGCAAGCGCTCCAACCATGTAACCATAATTGTGGGTCGCATTGCCGAAGAAGTTTCACCAAGTTCTGATAACGCCTAATCATGGGACAAAAAGCAAATCCTATTGGCAATCGCCTAGGCTACATCCGCGGTTGGGATTCCAATTGGTACGGAGGAAAGAACTACGGTGACAAGCTTGCCGAAGACGCCGCCATTAGAAAATACCTCTACGCACGATTGAGTCGCGCCAACGTAGCTCGCATCATTATTGAGCGGACGCTCAAGTTGGTTACCGTTACCATAGCTACTGCCCGTCCTGGCGTCATCATTGGTAAGGGTGGACAAGAAGTGGACAAGCTTCGCGAGGAGTTGCGCAAACTAACGAAGAAGGAAGTTCAGCTGAACATTCACGAAATCAAGCGTCCTGAGCTTGACGCAAAGCTTGTCGCAGACAGCATCGCTCGCCAGATTGAAGGACGTATTTCTTTTCGTCGTGCAGTAAAAATGTCAATTGGCAGCACCATGCGTATGGGTGCCGAAGGCATTAAAGTACAGGTCAGTGGCCGTTTGAATGGCGCTGAGATTGCTCGCTCTGAAAAGTTTAAGGACGGCCGTACGCCCCTGCACACTTTTAGAGCAGACATTGACTACTTCATCTCAGAAGCACACACAACCTATGGCCGTATTGGCATTAAGGTTTGGATCATGAAGGGCGAAGTGTTTGGTAAGCGTGACCTCAGCAACGTACTTGGTGTGACCAAGCGCGCTGGTGTCGGTGCAGGTACTGGATCAAGTCCGAGTGCAGGCGCTCCCTCTGGAGGCAACGACCGCGGAGGCAGTCGAGATCGTGATCGTGATCGCCGCAAGCCCAATACTGGCGGCCGTCCCAATAGCAATAATAACAACAACCGTAAAGCGTAATCGTCATGCTTCAGCCGAAAAAGACTAAGTACCGCAAAATGTTCAAGGGTAAAATGAAGGGCAACGCTCAGCGTGGTGCCACATTGGCCTTTGGTTCGTACGGAATTAAGTCACTCGAAGAGGTTTGGATGACCGCTCGCCAGATTGAAGCCGCTCGTATTGCAGCAACCCGCTACATGAAGCGCGAAGGCCAACTTTGGATTCGAATCTTCCCGGACAAGCCGATTACCAAGAAACCTCTTGAGGTACGTATGGGTAAGGGTAAAGGTGCTGTAGAATACTGGGCTGCCGTAGTTCGCCCTGGTCGCATGCTTTTTGAGCTCGATGGAGTTACCGAAGAAGTGGCGCGCGAGGCACTGCGTCTTGCAGCTCAAAAGCTTCCCGTGAAGACGAAGGTGGTGGTTCGTCGCGATTTAGTTAACGCTTAAGCCATAGAAAATCATGACTACTGCTGAACTTAAAAAAATGAGCACCGAGGAGGTTGGTACCCGTTACCAGTCCATCAAGACGGAATTGTTCGATCTAAAGCGCAAGCACCGCTTGAGCCCGCTTGAAAATCCAATGCGCATTGCTGCACTCCGAAAGGATGTCGCTCGCTTTGCAACAGAAATGACTCAGCGCTCTAAGAATTAATACGATGGAAAACCAACGAAATCTGCGCAAAGAGCGCGTCGGGGTAGTAACCTCCTCGGCTATGGATAAGACCGTAACCGTTAATGTTTCGCGCCGCGTTAAGCACGAGATGTATGGCAAGTTTGTCACCTTCTCTAATAAGTTTCACGCTCACGATGAAACCAATGACTGCAACCAAGGAGACACGGTTCGCATCATGGAAGTCCGTCCTCTTTCTAAAACGAAGAAGTGGCGAGTCGTTGAAATCATTGAGCGCGCTAAGTAATTAATCATGCTACAAACTGAATCCCGTCTCCGCGTTGCGGACAATACCGGTGCCAAAGAAGTGTTGGTGATTCGTGTGCTAGGTGGCACACGCCGCCGCTACGCCTCTGTTGGTGACACCATAGTGGTCACTGTGAAGGATGCCACACCTTCTGGAAACGCCAAAAAAGGTACCGTTTCTAAAGCGGTGGTGGTTCGCACTACCAAAGAAATTCGCCGACCTGACGGATCCTACATCCGCTTCGACGACAACGCTTGTGTGTTGCTTACTGCCAACGGCGAAATGCGCGGTACCCGCGTCTTTGGTCCTGTTGCCCGTGAGCTTCGCGATAAGCAGTACATGAAGATTGTCTCACTAGCACCTGAGGTGCTTTAATCGCCTAAGACGATGGCAAAATTTCACATTAAAACCGGAGACACCGTAGTGGTGATCGCGGGTTCGCACAAGGGCGAGCAGGGTAAGATTGTACGCATGATACCAAAGCAGCATCGCGCTATTGTAGAAGGGGTAAACCTAGTAACGAAGCACATCAAGCCGAGTGCAACTAGTCCCCAGGGTGGGCTTCAGAAAGTTGAAGCGCCACTTCACATTTCAAACCTTATGCTCTTAGACAGTAAAGGCGTTGCAACCCGCACGGGAATCCGTTTTGAGGCCAATGGAGTGAAAGTTCGTGTCGCTAAAAAAACCGGTGAAGTAATTAAGTAATGGAACCAAATCTCAAAAAGAAGTACTTCGATCAGGTCGTTCCGGCCATGATGGAATTGTTTTCATACACCAACGAGATGCAGGTTCCCCGCATCCAAAAGATTGTGCTGAACCAAGGTCTTGGAGCAGCGGTTGCCGATAAGAAGCTTATCGAATACGCTATCGAAGAAATGTCGACTATTGCAGGACAGCGTGCTGTTGCAACGAAATCTAAGAAGGACATATCCAACTTCAAGCTTCGTAAGGGTATGCCTATCGGAGTTCGCGTAACCCTACGCGGCGAGCGCATGTATGAATTCTTCGACCGCCTTTTGGTTTCTTCATTGCCACGAATTCGCGACTTTCAGGGTCTCAAGGATGGTTTTGATGGTCGTGGAAACTACACCTTCGGTATTACCGAGCAAATTATTTTTCCA
>NSIH01000037.1 GCA_002737315.1 Flavobacteriales bacterium | reverse complement strand
CAGGCGGCAGGATCCTCAGAAGCGACGGGCCTGAATGCGGGCATTCTCTACCTCATGGCTATTCCCTACGTACTTATGGCTGCGGTCGCCATTGCCTGGTATTGGAGCCATAAAAGTAAATCGCCTAATCCTTAAGGGTATTTTGCATAGTTTTTGCATTTATTGGGGCATGCGCTTTTTCCCTACTTCTTTTTTGGCGGCTGTGTTTCTGGCTTCGTCCTTCCATTCCGTGGCGCAATCGGCCTTGGGCGCGGAATCCTATAGCCTGCAGGCATGCGTAGACAAGGCCCTTGCCTACCAATTCAGCGTGAGGCAGGCGGCCAACAACGTTCGCGCTGCCCAATCAGACCGCCTCGCATCGGTGGGCGGACTCCTGCCCACAGTCAATGCCGGCGCCGGTAATTTTTTCAACAGCGGACTCTCCATTGACCCGGTAACGAACGAGGTAAACCGCAACGCTCTTTCTACGGCCAGCGGATCCTTGGTCGCTCAGTGGACCATTTTTGACGGATTCCAAACCTGGAACAGCTACCGTCAATCCCAGGTTCAGGTCGCCCTGGCCCAAGCCCAGCTCGACGAGGCACGAAACGGCGTAGCCCTCAATGCAGCTTCTCAATTTTTGGCCGTCCTTTTGGCCGACGAGGCCCTTCGCATTGCCCAAGAGCAGGAGACGGTCTCCAACCAGCTGAAGAATCGAAGCAAAAAACTGCTCGATGCCGGAGCCATTGCGGTCAACGAGTACCTGTCGGTAGAGTCGCAATGGATGGCCGACGTGCAGCGGTCTGTGGTCTCGGCAAACCAGTATACGCTGGGTCTTTTGGTGCTCAAGCAATTCATGGGCTTGCCCACCAGCGCAGAATTGGATTTAGTTCGTCCGACCAATCTTCCCAACGGACCCTCCGCGGTACTGGCTCTTCTGCCCGAGGCAGTTTTTCAGAGCTCCGTACTCAAGCAACCGCTGGTTCGTGCTGCGGAGCATCAGCTCATGGCCAGCCATTACGGCCTCAAGCGCGCCCAAGGATCTCGGGCACCCACGCTTTCGGTATCGGGGCAGGTGTCTACGAGCTATTCCGACCGCGCACGCAAATTCGGGGGCTACGACAGTCAGGTCCTCCCCGTTGGTTTTTGGCTCGACGGGGTAACCCAGATTCCCGTGTTTACCCAGGTTCAGACTCCAAAGTTTTTGGATTTTGGGTTTGCGGATCAGGTTAGCGAAAACGTGCGGCAGTTTGTGGGCCTCAATTTATCGATCCCGTTGTTCAACGGGTTCCGCATCGCAAACGCCGTCAAAAGGGCGGAACTTGCTCTTGACAACGCAGAAATTCAGGTTCAGCAGCAACGCGATACCTACCGACAGGCCGTAGAGCGCGCCCACGCAGACGCTGTTGCCGCTTGGAGGCAGTACGATGCGTCTTTGGCTGCCGAGCAGTCTGCCGAGCGGGCCTACCAAGACGCGACGGTTCGCTTTGAGGCCGGCAGCATTAGCGTCTACGACTTTGTGTCGATTAAAAACATTTACTTGGCCTCGGCTTCAAACCGGGTTAGGGCTTTATACGACAGCCAGTTCAAAAATTACATTGTAGAATTTTACCTTAATAATCCCTTGCGTAATGAATAAGAAGAAGCGTATTTGGGTGATTAGCGCAGTTGCTGTGTTGCTCATAGTTCTTGGCGTAGTAGGCAAGAAGCAGGGTTGGTGGGGTCAAACCGACGAGGATTTGGCTGTAGAGGTAGGCAAGGTAGAATCCCAGACCATCATTGAGACCGTGAGTGCTTCAGGCAGAATTCAACCGGCCGTCGAGGTCAAGATATCGCCCGAGGTAAGCGGAGAAATTATTGAGCTTCGGGTGGTCGAGGGCCAGTATGTGCGCAAGGGAACCCTTCTTGCCCGCATTAACCCCGATCTTTATCAGTCTTCGGTTGGTCGCGCCGAGGCCTTGGTCAATCAATCCAAGTCGGGATTGCTTCAGTCTAAGGCACAGTTTGTCGAGGTTCAGGCTGCATACCTCCGCAGCAAGGGCCTTTTTGAGCAAAACGTGCTTTCTAAGGCAGAGTGGGAGTCCGCTCAGCGTGCGCAGCAGGTTGCGGAATTAACCGTCAAGTCGGCAGAATTTCAGGTAAAGTCCGCCGAAAATTCCCTGAAAGAAGCGCGTGATAACCTCAAACGCACGAGCTTAATTGCCCCAATGGACGGCACCGTAACCGGGCTCAACGTAGAACTCGGCGAGCGCGTTGTGGGAACGGCGCAAATGGCGGGAACGGAACTTATGCGGATTTCGGACTTGACCCGCATGGAGGTAGTGGTCGAAGTCAATGAAAACGATATTGTACGCGTCAAGGTTGGAGATTCCGCCGCCGTGAAGGCAGACGCCTACCTCGGGCATGATTTTAAGGCCGTCGTGACCGAAGTGCGCAACGCGGCCAACGTCAACGCTGCTGCTGGAGTAAACCAAGTGACGAATTTTATGGTCACCCTAGAGGTAGACCCCGCGAGCTACGCCTCGCTTGTTGCAGACTACGGGCAGCAACCCTTGCGCAGCGGCATGACCGCCACGGTAGAGGTCAGGACTAAGCGTGCTGAAGGGGTTTTAGTGGTCCCGGTGGAGGCAGTGGCAGTGCGCACAGACAGCGCCAGTTCAGAGCTTCGCGAGGTGGTATTTGTGGTCGACGGGTCTACTGTTCGCCAGGTTGAGGTCAGCATCGGAATTCAAGACGACGAGTTTATTCAGATAATTAAGGGCCTCAAACTGGGCCAAGAGGTGGTCCGCGGACCCTTTGACGCGGTGTCGCGCAAGCTCGAAGACGGCTCCGCGGTTACCCGGGCCAAAGACGAATAAATGCTGCGGCTGCTCCTGATAGAAACCTCTGCGCGCCTGTGCAGCGTGGCGGTTGCCGAGGGAGGCTCCATTATTGCCGAACGCGAGGACCTCAGTCTTCAGGGCTATCGCCATGCGGAGGCATTGCACCCCATGATTTTGGAGGTCTTGGCCTCTGCGGGTCTTAAGGTTCGCGACCTCACTGGAATCGCGGCGGGTCAGGGCCCGGGTTCCTATACGGGTTTGCGTATTGGCCTTTCTGCGGCCAAGGGTTTGGCCCTCCCCTGGGGAATTCCCTGCTACGGAGTCAGTTCTTTAGAAATGCTGGCGGAAGCGGTAAAAGAAGAACTAAAGGAAGCACTGAAGGACGATCAAGCCCTTTCTATTTGGACTGCGATGGATGCCCGTCGGATGGAAGTCTATGAGGCTTTTTTTGAGGGTTCCGGCAAGAGAATTAGCCAAGACCGTCCCCAAATTATTGATGCGTCTTGGGCCGACCGACCAGCTGCTTGGGCTGGGGGTGATGGCGTCGAGAAATCCTTGGAGCATTGGCCAAGCCTGCGCGACAGTGGGGTTCGCTTCGCCCGTGCTCGCCACGCTCTTACAGCGGCGAGTCGCAGCATTCAAGCGGGTGATTCGCAGGATTTGGCCGCCTGGGAGCCTCAGTACCTTAAAGCATTTGGGCAGGTTCTTTAGAAAACCCATAGTCTCTCGTTGGATCATGACTGCTGGATGCCTGCAGGTCGAGGCTTTTTAACCTTAGGTTAATACAGGCCCTTACCTAAGTCGATTAACTTTGTTGCATGGATCCTTATTTTTTACTGGTTATTCTACTGCTGTCCTTGGCAACCTTGGACTTAATTGTTGGAGTAGCCAACGACGCGGTAAATTTCTTGAATTCCGCTTTGGGAACTCGTGCAGCGAGCTACCGCACAATTTTAATAGTTGCAAGCATGGGGGTGGTCTTGGGCACGCTCTTCTCATCGGGTATGATGGAGGTTGCACGCAAGGGCGTATTTGACCCCGCTTTCTTCTCCTTTCACAGCCTACTCTTCATTTTTGTTGCGGTAATGCTCACCGACGTGATCCTTTTGGACGTTTTTAACACCTTAGGAATTCCCACGTCAACCACAGTATCCCTGGTCTTTGAACTCTTTGGTGCGGGTGTTGCCATTGGCTTCTTGACCGCTTTAGAGCGAGGATTGGATCCCTTTCTATTCTCGGAGTATATCAATATCTCGAGTACCGTCACCATCATTTATGGAATTTTCTCTTCGGTCGGAATTGCCTTTGTCGCCGGATTAATTGTTCAGTGGCTAACCCGTTTGGTGTTCACCAACAAACTGGAGAATACCCTCCGTTGGTTCGGCGGTATTTTCAGCGGTGCGGCAGCAACGTTGATTCTCAATTTTCTAATTTTTAAGGGGCTAAAGGGAAGTGTTTTGTTTGATGCCGACTTGAACAATTGGTTAACGCTTCACCAGAACTTCCTTCTCCTTGCCTTTTTGGTCGGATTCAGTGCCATCGCTCAGATTGCAGTTTACCGCGGCATTAATCCCCTAAAGTATGTGGTTCTTTTTGGCACCTTTGCTTTGTCAATGGCCTTTGCAGGCAACGATCTAGTAAATTTCATAGGTCCAGCCTTAGCGGCCATGCAAGCTTATGCTGTATATGCTTCGAGCGGTATGGATCCGCGTGAACTAATGATGGGCGCCCTGCAAGAAGAGGTTACTACGCCGCTCTCCATTTTACTTTTAGCAGGTTTGGTAATGATTTTGACTCTTTGGTTCAATGCCAAGTCGCGCAAAGTTTCTGAAACGGAGATTAACCTAGCACGCCAGGGAGAGGGTTCAGAGAAGTTCAAACCCAACGTTTTGAGTCGATCCATCACTTCTTTGGTGGAGAATTTGGCAAAAATGATAGGCTCCGTGGTGCCCCTGTCGTCGAAGGCATGGACGGATTCACGGTTTGCCCCATCAGAGGTAGCGAGAGATCAAAAACAGGCTCAGCCGGCCTTTGATTTCGTTAGGGGAAGTGTAAACCTCATGATAGCGTCCACCTTGATCGCCTATGCGACAAGTTTGGGGCTGCCCTTGAGTACCACCTTTGTAGTATTCATGGTTGGAATGGGAACCTCCCTAGCAGACCGTGCATGGGGTCAAGAATCCGCGGTGTACCGGGTTGCTGGCGTGGTAAGTGTAATTGGAAGCTGGCTGTTAACGGCAGTAATTGCCTTCACCGCTTCCATGATTTTTGCCGTTTTCTTGTACTACGGTGAGTTCATCGCCGCATTGGTTTTGACGGTCTTTGCCGCCGGACTCATTATTAGGAGCAGCATGGGTTTCTCGAAGCAAATGCGGGCCGAAAATTTGCTTGAGGATGCCGTAGAAAAGCTTATCAAGTCAGAGGAACCCATTGTGAGCAGCAGGTTGCTCATGGGATCCGACATTGAGCGCACGGCCAACATCGTGGTTATGGCGGCCGATGCCTTGGCAAACAATCAAAAGCGCACAACCCGGCGCCTGGGCAAGGAGGTTGTTTTGTTGATTAAACGCCACAAGCAGCTCGAGCTCAGAATGGTTCGCATCATACGCGATTTTAAGGGCGAACGTTCAGCGTCCTACCGGGAGCACCTTTTGGCCTTTGATTTTGTCTGCGACATGACCGAAAGTGCTCGGGCTATGGTGGAATCCCAGCAGGAGCATTTGGCGAATTTGCACGCCCGTCCGAATGGCTCATTCCTGCTTGCCTATGCCGACCTCATTGCACTATTCTCGCTCTACTCCGGCCGTATTGTGTTGGCCTTGGAGAGCGGCAGGAGCGAGTCCAATAGCGACCTACTCGCGGCAAAGAGGCGCATTATTTCAGAGGTCCAGCGCATCCTTGATCGAGAGCTTATGGCCTACCGCAACCGAGAAATTTCAACTCGGCAGTCTCACCTTCAAACCCGCCTGCTCATGGAGCTTAGGGACATTACTGCCCTGATGCATCGAGTGCATCAACTCTACGTGCCCTGAGAATAGACTTCGAATTAAACTAAAAAGGCGACCCCAGGGTCGCCTTTTTGATTTCTTGCTGCCTAGGCCTTGGCCTCCTTGGCGTAGTGCAGGTAGAACCGGGGAATGGTCCTGATCCCTTGAAAGTAGTTGTCAAGGCCGTAGTGCTCGTCGGGCGAGTGAATGGCATCGCTGTCAAGCCCAAAACCCATGAGTATGGACTTAACTCCCAATTCGCGCTCAAAAAGGGCAACAATGGGAATGGATCCGCCGTCGCGGGTTGGGATAGGCTCTCTGCCGAAGGTTTCGGCCATCGCCTTGTGCGCGGCGCGGTACCCCGGATGGTCGGTAGGGCAGACGTAGGCATGGCCGCCGTGGTGGGGCTTGACCTTCACACGCACGCTCGGCGGAGCAATCTTGAGAAAGTGCTTGGTAAAGAGTTCCGTAATCTCGTCGGGATCCTGATCGGGCACTAGGCGCATCGAAATTTTGGCATGGGCCTTAGAGGCAATAACGGTCTTGGCTCCCTCGCCCGTATAGCCGCCCCAAATGCCGTTTACATCAAGCGTGGGGCGAATTCCGGTGCGCTCCACCGTAGTGTAGCCGGTTTCTCCGTGAATGTCGCTGAGGTCGAGAGCGGCCTTGTAGTCTTCTAATCGGAAGGGAGCCTTATTGAGGTCGGCCCGCTGGTCTGCGCTCAGGCTTTGCACCCGGTCGTAGAATCCGGGAATGGTGATTTGGTTGTCGCTGTCGTGCAGCGAGGCAATCATTTCGGCCAAAATATTAATCGGATTCGCCACAGCGCCTCCGTAAATTCCCGAATGCAGGTCTCGGCTCGGACCCGTTACCTCTACCTCGACATAGGAAAGTCCGCGTAGGCCAACAGAAACCGAAGGAATGCCCGGAGCCACGATGCCGGTATCTGAAATTAAAATCACGTCGCAGGCGAGGCGCTCGCGGTTCTCGACCAGGAATCGCTCCAAGTTATTGGATCCGACCTCTTCTTCACCCTCGATCATAAACTTCATGTTGCAGGGTATATTTCCCAAAGCAACCATGGCCTCAAATGCCTTGATGTGCATAAAAAACTGGCCTTTGTCGTCGCAGGCACCGCGGGCAAAAATGGCTCCGTTGGGGTGGATGGGGGTAGTGCGTACCTCGGGCTCAAAGGCCGGAGTGGTCCACAGGTTAAGGGGGTCGGCAGGCTGCACGTCGTAGTGTCCGTAGACCAGCACCGTCGGGCGACTCGGATCCACCAGGTACTCCCCATAAACGACCGGATACCCCGGCGTTGGGCAGACTTCTACCTTTTGGGCGCCTGCTTTAGTCAAAAAGTCGGCGACGGCATCAGCCGTAGCGAGCACAGAATCTTTGTAGGCCGGGTCGGCAGAAATACTGGGCAAGCGCAAAAGCGTGAAGAGTTCATCGAGAAAGCGCTGTCGGTGCTGGGAAACGTAGGTATCAATCATACCTCTAAGGTACAATTCATGCGTACTAGACTTTGTATCTTGTGCATTGGAATCATGCCTAAAATTGCCCTGATTATTGTCTTAGTTTTTGGACTTAATGCCAAAGCCCAAAACATCGTGGTGAATTCTACCTCACCGCGCAATGATCCCATGTGGTTGGTGCAGAATGTTTTAGTTGGACCGAATTTCTTTGTCTACTCGCCCTTAAATCAATTTGGACTTCCCTTGGCGCAGCCTCCCTCGGTGCAGCTAGGCAAGTTCACCTGCGCAAACCCCAACTTTGGTCTCGACAGCGGAATCGTTATGGTTACTACCGACGCAATTGACGTGGTGCCTGGCCAGGCGGGAACATTTACCACCTTCCCGACGCAAACTCCGAGCGCTAATTTGACCTCGGTACTGAACGCAATTGGCTCGACCAGCTCAAGCCAATACGACCGCGCATCCATTCAATTTAACTTTCTTGCTGGCGGCGACAGCGTGCAGTTCGACTACATTTTTGGGTCGAAGGAGTACACTGGCTATACCTGCTCGTCGTTCAATGACGTCTTCGGATTTTTTCTCATCGGGCCCGGAATAAACGGGGCACCGCTCTACAACCCCAACGGTTCGCTCCGCATCGATACCGTGAATCTGGCAACCATTCCAGGCACCAACACCCCGGTAGCGGTCAACACCATCAACCAAGGCTACCCCTCTGGAGGCAATTCTGCCTCCAATTGCCTGGTGGCCAACCCCAATTATGTGGCGCATGCGTCCTACTACAACGCCAATACGGGCGGAACCAGCATTATCGCCATGGAGGGCTTTACCGACGTCTTTAAGGCTAGGGCAGGGGTTGTTTGTGGAATTCCCTACACCATCAAACTAATGATTGCCGACGTGAGCGATGGCATACTCAATTCTGCCGTATTCCTCGGTGCGCGGTCCTTTAAATTGCCCGAAATCAATCTTGCCCCGACCACCAACTCAGGGGCTTCTTTTACCGACAGTACAATGGTCGAGGGCTGTGCCCGGAGCTACCTGCTTTTTAACCGCAAGGGCGCTACCAGCGACACCCTGATTGCCCAGTTTAACTACGTAGGTACCGCAACAGCAGCCGATTTTGCAGGCGGACTTCCTGATACCTTGATACTGCTTCCGGGCCAAACCTCTGATACCCTATGGTTTGAACCAGTAGACGATGGAATCGCAGAACCTCTGGAGTTCTTGAGGGTCCGCATGATGCCAGTTTCTACCGATTGCGCCGTGTACCCTGCGGATTCTGTGGATATTTGGATTCGCGATAGGGTTGGGGTACAGGCCTTATTGACCATAGATCAGGGCAACGATACCCTTGATTGCCCGGGCTCGAGCACGCGACTAAGAGCAAGCATACAAGGGGGCGAGGGCCTCAAGCGAGGCTACTGGGAGTCCGACAGTCTTCAAACAGTCCTCCTGACCGTGACCCCTGCCACGACTACCACCTACCGATACCTCAGTTGGGACGAATGCAGTACGGTTCCGCGCATCGACAGCATCACGATTTATGTGGACCCCTACGATTCTATTCAAACGTCTTCAGACACGCTTTACCTCTGCCCTGGGGATGGCGTGACCCTCAGGGCTCGTGCCAGTTTGGG
Organism: Flavobacteriales bacterium; assembly: GCA_002737315.1. GTDB lineage: Bacteria > Bacteroidota > Bacteroidia > Flavobacteriales > Schleiferiaceae > TMED14. The sequence continues at coordinate 4,995 of NSIH01000037.1, read as the reverse complement.
TCGGGGTCAACTTGACTTTAAATGGATAAACGGACCTTCGGATTCCCTTTGGTCTCTGACTCCCGCAGCAAGCACCTGGTACCAATACCGCGTGACCGACGACTGCTTGATTTCCGCTGTCGATTCCGTGTATGCTTGGGTTGTTCCCCAGCCCCGCGCAGCCTTCAATTTTATTCAGGCCCCAGGCAACCCCCTCGACGTTTCTTTTGCGAACTTTTCGACCGACAGCATTCGGGTGCGGTGGTACTTTGGCGACGGAGACACCTCGTCGAAAGTTCATCCGCGCCACCTGTATGGCCGACCAGGAACCTACTGGCTTGGCCTGGCCGTGAGCGATACCCTGGGCTGTACCGACAGCATTGCCTTCCCTTTAAACCTTAAAATGGACCACTACGTCTACATTCCTTCGGCCTTCACGCCCAACGGAGACGCGGTAAACGAGCGCTTTGTGATTTATGCCACGGGCGTGGAAGGCTTTGAGTGGGCTCTGTTCAACCGCTGGGGCCTCCAGGTTTTTCACAGCGACGAAGACTCCAGGGGATGGAACGGAACCTATGGGGGTGAGCCCGTCCCTGCTGGGCCCTATACCTATAAGGTCTTCATTAGGTTGCCCGATGGCCTGGTCGAGGAGCGCCGAGGAATGCTCACGGTGTTCCGCTAGCGATTTACAAAAAAGGAATTAGGCCGAGACCTGCTGCCAAAAGGATTTTGTAGATCCACTGTCGGGTTTTGAATTGGGGCTTCTGGCCCCTATCGACTGTGGGAATTTGTCGTCGCTCCCACTGCCGACGCCATTCTAAGACTATCATGGCAAGGGCAAGGGGAAGTCCGCGCAAAAATCCAGGCCATGAAGTGGGGTGGAGGGCAGCGGCCACGAGCAAGAGCGGGGCGAATGCCAAGAAACTGGCAATTAGTGCTCCGCCGACCCCAGAGCCCCATCGATTGTGCGAATAGAGAAAAACGACCAGGGCATAGAGCCAGGTTGCGGCCATGACTGGCTTGCTCAGGGTGAGCATGGCGGCCAAGAGTGCGCCACCGTAGAAGGTAAAGGCGAGCTGCATGCCGTATTTTTTGGCCACGGGTCGCTCAAGAAGGGTTCGCCACGGGCGCTCAATGAGGTCTCGCTCCAGGTCATAAAAGCTGTTGAACAGCGACCCGCCCGCCACGATGCAGGCCGTGGCAAGCACGATGCCCGCAAGCGTCCCCCAGGGAGGGGGGCCAGGGCCATCAAGGATGGTCAGCGCGCCAAGTACCTGGGCAGTAGCTAAAAATAAGATATGGGTCCATCGGACCAGGCTCAAAAAAGCCGTGAGGCGAAATAGGATTTTGGTGCGGTTGCGCATCGCGGTCCGCTAAAAGCGAAGTACGACGTCCATTCGGTGCGGATCGAGCTCGGCCTGAGCCTGCTCGAGGTCGGGCGCAAAACCCAGTATGTAGCCACCGCCACCCGAGCCACAAAGCTTGAGGTAGTAGGCGTTGGTGTCAATTCCTTTTTGCCACAGGTTGTGGTAATCACTCGGGATCATGGGGCCAAAATTGGCCAGAACCAGCCCGCTCAGTTTCTTGAGCTCGCGCAGCAGCACGTCGGTTTTGCCCTCAAGGAAGGCCGCGACGCAGGCATCGTTGTAGCATTTAAACTGCTCGGTCATCAGGCGCCTAAAGCCCTCTTCTTTGAGCTTGTCCATAAAGATCTGGACCATGGGTTGGGTTTCGCCCGGCCCACCGGAGTTCAGCAAAAAGACGCCGCCACGGCCGTTTAGGGGAAGGTCGGGCAGGCTGACGGTTCCAATGTCTTGGGCTGATCGCAGCAGCAGAGGGAGCTGCAAATAGCAAATTGTGGGGTCCATTCCAGAACTTCTTCCGTGAAAAAATCCCTCCATTTGGGCCATTTCGGCCTTGATTGCAAGGAGTTTCTCGGGGTCGTTAGCCTGGTCGAGCGGCATGGGGTTACGTGCGTACCGTGCATACAGGGCCGCAACCATGGCTCCAGAAGAACCCACGCCGTAGCCCTGGGGAATGCTTGAGTCAAAATAGAGTCCGCGCTCTAAATCGGCGCGCAGGCTTGTCAAATCGAGGTCGGCAATTAAAATACCTTGGCCTTCAAGCTCCTCGAGGTAGGTTGTGAAGCGGACTAGGGACTCCTTGGATGCCTCTTGGCTTTGGTCGGCCTTGCCGTCGGGAAAGCAAAGCACTCCCGAGAAGTTGGTATAGGGAATCGAGAGTGCCATGGCATCGCGAATCACCCCGTATTCTCCGAATAGCAGGATTTTAGCAAAGAATTTTGGGCTCAGGTTCATCGCTCCAAAGGTAGGGGTCCTTGACCCACTCGATCTGCAATATATCGTCCCTCTTTGCAGTAGGGTTTAACCTGGTTATCAACAAACTGCATTACGGCATTGGAGTGCTCGTCGGGGAACAAAAGGTGCACGTTGGCCCCGGCATCCAGGGTAAAGCATAGGGGTATCCTGGTTTCGAGGCGGAATCTTTGAATAGCCTCAATAATTTTGAGGCTGTTGGCCTGCATTAAGACATAGCTCGGCGAGCTTGACATCATCAGTCCGTGCAGGGTGAGCGCCTCGAGCTCCACCAGTTCCATGAAAGATTCCAGGTCGCCGCTGCCCAAAATATCTTTTAACCGGCTCATGTGACGGTGCGCCTGCGCGAAGCGTTGCTCGCGAAAGGGATGCGATTCCATCATCTGGTGTCCGACCGAGGAGCTAACCGCTTTTTGCCCGACGTCCACAAGGGCCACGACGTCGCGGTAGGTTGCAAATACTTCCTTAACCAAGTGGGGGTAGGCAATGGCCCATTCCTGCGAGGAGCCGGTAACGGATTCGGTTTCGCCCCATTGCGCCAGGGGTCCGTAGACCGACCGGCATGCGCTTCCCGAGCCTAGTCGGGCCAAAATAGAGGCTTCTCGCAGCGGATTTTCAAAGGTTATTCCCTGCTGCTGGGCAAGGTCAACAATGCAGAGGGCCAGGGCACTCATGCCCGAGGCAGAGCTGGCTATTCCAGAAGAGTGGGGGAAGCTGTTGTGCGTGCTGATGCTTAGGCCATAGTCCTTTAGCCAGGGATGGCGCCCGGCTATGCGCGCGGTAAACTGCGCAATTTTGGGTACGAAGCTCGGGCAGTCTTCTCCGTCAAGGAGCACGTGAATCCCCGGTTGGTTCAGGAGTTCCAGGCTGGTCTCGGTGGCGCAGGCTTCGAGGGTGAAGCTAATGGAGGGGTTGCTGGGTAGCTGAACGCCGTATTTTCCCCAGTACTTGACCAGGGCAATGTTGGAGGGGGCGCGGTATGCGGACTTCAATTCAGGTTGGAGTTTGCGGCTGCTCGGTGGCTTGTTAGGGCTAGGCGCTGACCGCTTCGACGTCGGGCGCGATTTTTTTGATCATCCCCTGTAGGGCTTTGCCAGGACCAACTTCATAAAAGTGGGTTGCTCCGTCTTGAACCATGGCCAGTACGGACTGCGACCAGCGCACGGATCCCGTGAGTTGGGCTCGGAGGTTGCTGCGTATGGCTTCGGGGTCGGTCACCGCAGTGGCCACTACATTCTGGTAGATGGGGCAGCGCGGTGCTTTAATTTCTACGGATTCTAGGGCTTTGGCTAGGCGCGCGCGGGCCGGTTCCATAAGCGGGCTGTGAAAGGCCCCGCCCACCGGCAGAATCAGTGCCCGCTTTGCACCGGCCGCACTGCAGGCAGCGCAGGCGGCTTCCACCGCCTCGCGCGCGCCAGAAATCACCAACTGTCCCGGCGAATTATAATTCGCCGGAACCACCACACCCGGCGTAGCCGCGCAAATCGCCTCAACCTGCTCGTCCGCAAGCCCCAAAATAGCGGCCATCGTCGAGGGTTCGGCATCGCAAGCATCCTGCATCGCCAAGGCCCGCTCCATAACCAGCGCAAGACCGTCCTCAAAGCGCAAAGCACCAGCGGCCACCAGGGCAGAAAATTCCCCCAGCGAATGCCCGGCAACCATACTCGGCCTGAAATCCTCGCCAAGCGACGCAGCCTTAACCACACTGTGCACAAACACCGCCGGCTGCGTAACCCGAGTCTGCGTTAAATCCTCCATGCTGCCATGGAACATCAGCTCCGTTAAACCAAAACCCAAAACCTCATCAGCAGTCTCAAACAACCCATGATGCGCTGCAAACAAATCGCTGCCCATGCCGGGCGATTGAGCACCTTGCCCAGGGAAAACCAATGCTACCTTCATAAAAACAGCTTAAATGAAAAAAATAAAGACGGCCGCGCCGCAGTGAAAACCATGCCGACCTGGGGCCGACCCTGACCAAAACTATGCGCCAAAATACTCCGCCGCATTATTCTCGGTCTCGACCACCCGCACGCAGTGCAAGAGGGTGCCAAATTCCGCAACCGGTCCGCACAACTGATTCCAGATCTCGATAGCCAAATTCTCCGTAGAAGGCATAATACCCTTCATGAAGGTATCGTCTAAGTTTAAATGCTTGTGGTCCAGCGGATCAATTACAAACCGCATCATCAAGGCCTTGAGGTCAGACAGGTTCATCACAAACCCAGTCTTGGGATTTACCTCGCCCTTCACGGTTACCCAAACCTCAAAATTGTGTCCGTGACCGAACTCCCAAGAACACTTGCCAAACAGTTCCTCGTTCTCCTGGGCGCTGAGCGCATCATTATAGAGCCGGTGCGCTGCACAAAACACCTCGCGGCGCTGAATGTGGACCACGACCTACTTTGCTTTAACCAACTTGGTCTTCAGGGGCTTGCCGGGCGCAAGGCGAAAGGTCACCTGTGCCGCGGTCGCGTCCTTAGCTGCGGGAACAGCGATGCGCAAGGCTGACTCTCCCTTGGTACCGAGCACGACCTCGTCGCGCTTGGCATACTTAACCTGAAAGGCAGAACTGTTCCAAACGGAATTCTGCTCCACCTGGATGGACTGAATAGACAGCTGCTGCTGCACCGGCTTAGAAACATTGATTTGCAAGCCCTGCGTGTTGGACTCCATCGTA
>NSIH01000036.1 GCA_002737315.1 Flavobacteriales bacterium | reverse complement strand
CAACTCATTGGCGACGACGAGCACGGTTGGACCGCAGGCGGACTCGTATTCAACTTCGAGGGCGGATGCTACGCCAAGGTCATCGACATCACCGAAGAAAAAGAGCCTGAAATATTTAGGGCAATTCGCCCAGGAGCCTTGCTCGAAAACGTGCTTCTAAACGAGCAGGGAATACCCGACTATTCCAATAAGAAAATTACCGAAAACACGAGGGTCTCCTACCCCATAGACCACATTGATAACTGCGTACTGCCCTCGCAGGGTCCGGCCCCAAAGCATGTCTTCTTCTTGACCGCAGATGCTTACGGAATCTTGCCTCCGCTCTCAAAGTTGACGCGGGCGCAGGCAGCCTACCATTTTATGAGTGGCTATACCGCCAAGGTAGCGGGCACCGAAGCAGGAATAACCGAACCAAAAGCAGCATTCTCGGCTTGCTTTGGAGCACCCTTTATGCCGCTGCACCCCTCGGAGTATGCAGAGATGCTCATGAGCAAGCTCGCAGGAACAGACATTCAAGTTTGGCTAGTCAACACCGGCTGGACCGGAGGAGCCTACGGCACCGGTCAGCGAATTTCACTTAAGAATACCCGCAGACTAATTCAAGCAGCCATGTCGGGAGAGCTCGACGGCGCAGCCACAGTGACCGATCCCTACTTCAGATTAGCCCGAATTTCAGAATGCCCAGGGGTGCTGTCTGAAATTCTCGACCCGAGAGCAACATGGTCTGATAAGGAGGCTTATGATGCTGGTGCCCAGCGCCTGGCTTCGTTGTTTCAGGCCAATTTTACCAAATTCGAAGAGGGTACTGCAGCCGAGATTAAAGCCGCAGGCCCACGCTCCAACTAGCCTAGAGCATGTCGTTAGCCAAGTTAGCGAGTTCGCTCCGCTCTCCCTTGGCTAGCGAAACGTGGGCATAAAGCGGTTGACCCTTAAGTCGATCCACGAGGTAGCTCAGTCCATTGGACTGTTCGTCGAGGTAGGGAGTGTCGATTTGATGCACGTCTCCAGTAAAAATAAACTTTGAATTTTCTCCCGCTCGAGTTATGATGGTTTTTACTTCATGCGGAGTAAGGTTTTGGGCCTCGTCTACAATAAAAATTACGTTACTTAAGGAACGCCCGCGTATGTAGGCAAGCGGAGTTACTAGGATTTTCTCGTTGGCCACCATCTCATCGATTTGCTTGTAGTTCCGGTCCCGCTCGCCGAACTGGTTTTTGATGAACTTAAGGTTGTCCCAAAGAGGCTGCATGTAGGGATTAATTTTTTGCTCTGCGTCTCCGGGCAAAAATCCGATGTCGCGGTTGCTCAGCGGTACAATGGGTCGTGCAAGGTAAATCTGCTTAAAATCACGCCTTTGCTCCAGCGAACCCGCCAAGGCCAGTAGGGTTTTGCCTGTTCCGGCCACTCCCGTTAACGTAACCAATTTTATGTGCGGGTTCATAATGGCGTGCAGCGCAAACGTTTGTTCTGAGTTTCGTGGCTTGATGCCATAGTAAGCGGCCTTCTCGACCAACTCCATCTCAGAGGTTTGTGCATTGTAAAAGCCCAGACCGCTGCTCTTGCCTGACTTTAGGATGTAAAATAGATTGGGCTTGATGTTGAGCTTCTGATTGGCCTTTTGACTGAGGTCGATGAGCACGCTTTTTTGCTCATAAAGCGTTTGAAGAAGCTTCTCGGGGAATCCATCGAGCTCTGCCCTGCCGGCAAAGACCGTATCGCTCTCTTTAACCTTACCCGTGAGGTAGTCCTCTGCTTGAACATTCAAGGCCTTGGCCTTAAGGCGCAAATTAATGTCCTTGGTCACGAGTATCACTGGACGATGGGGCTCCTGTTCCTTCAAATACAGAGCAGCATTGAGAATCTTATGATCCATCTTGCCCGCTCCATAAATTGAGGTGGCGTCCACGCCCAGGCCTGGCGTATCCATTATTACGCGGAACTTCCCGCGTTTGGGTCCATCCAAAGAAATCCAATCGGTCAGCGACTTGTTCTCGGCCTTTTTATCGAGCATGCGAATGAACTCCCTCGCCTCAAAATTCTTGGTATCGGACCCTTTTTTGAACTCGTCCAATTCCTCGAGAACTGGTATGGGTATGGCCACATCGTGCTCTTCAAAATTCATGATGGCATTGTGGTCGTAGAGTATGACCGAGGTATCGAGCACAAAAATCTTGCGAACCTTCTTAGAAGCAACTGGCATAAAGAGCGATTTAATCTGTGCTGAAATTAGCCACTTAGTCAATTACGCCAAGGTTAAGTCCACTAAGTTTTGCACATGCCAGGTTGATAACCTAAAATACCCTGCTTAGGAACTTCGCGATCACCCGCCGAAGCAGACCCTAGACACTAATAATGAAATCCAAGAAGAATCAACCGTGGAATAAAAATCCTCTGCGGCTGCTGACCTACTTTTGCACCATGATTCGACGATACCTACGCCTGGCCTTGGCCGCAGCCATTTTGGCCTTTGCAACCTACCAATACATCGACGGAAGCTGGGGAAACGGCATTTTTCTTACCCTGATGGCGGGCTTCCCCGTTCTTCTGCACTTTCGCAACGAACGCATTTTAATGGCCCTTTGGTACCTGCGTTCTCAAAATTTCACCAAGGCAAACAGCCAGCTCGACGCCCTGAAGCATCCAGACCAAACCCTAATCAAAGGGCAGTTGGCCTACTACTTCTTTTTGCGCGGACTCATGCTGTCGCAGACCAATCTTGCTCAGGCGGAATCCTTCATGCGCAAAGCGCTAAACACGGGATTGCGAATGAAGTCCGATCAGGCCCTTGCCAAAATGCAATTGGCGGGAATGGCCATGTCGCGCCGACGCAAGCAAGAAGCCCAAGCCTTGCTGACTGAAGCTAAAAAACTTGACGACAAAGGCATGCTCTCGGAGCAGCTTAAAATGCTGAAGGAGCAGCTCAAGCGCATTTAACAATCTCGCTTCGCTTTGGGGAATCACTCCCCCCTGCCCCCTTAAATCAAAGGAAGATTACTTCTTTTCCTCGACCTTGGCACTCTCGGGAAAGCGCGCGGCCGTAAGCTCTTTGCTCACTGAAGAACGCTCAAACCTCAGGCGGCTGTTCTCGGATTCAAGCACAAAAGTGTGCTCGTCCAGGTCTGAAATCTTGCCGTGAATACCCGAACTCGTTACCACGCGCATTCCCTTGGAGAGTACGCTGCGGAACTTGGTCTCTTCTTTCTGGCGCTTCATTTGCGGACGCAAAAAGAAAAAGTACATAACGGCTAAAATGGCAATCAGGGGCAAAAAGCCCGCGATTCCACCCTCAGCATTGGCTTGCAGAAAAAGATTCATAGTTATTTGGATTTTGGAGTGACGTTGGCGGTAATGGAGAGCACCTTAGTGCTTGGGACCGCGTTGGTGGTCAAGGTGACCGTTTTGGATTGCTGGTTTGGCTTGCCTTCGCTGTTGAAGCTCACAAGAATCCTACCTTCTTCACCCGGAGCAATGGGCTCCTTAGGGTATTCAGGAATCGTGCAGCCGCAACTGCCTTGGGCCGCAGAAATGATGAGCGGAGCTTCTCCGGTATTCGTGAATTTAAATTCCGTTTCGACTACTTGCCCTTCGTTGATGGTGCCGAAGTCGTGAGACTCCGCAATAAACGTAATAATCGGGAGCTCTGCACTTTGCACCGCCTGCAAGGCCATTTGCTCTTCTTGGGATTTAACTTGATCACTGGGGTTGGCGCAGGAAGACCATAAAAGGCTCGCTGCAGCGAAGGCGGTAAAAAGACGTGTATTCATGACGGTAAAATTAGGCGCCAATTAGCCCTCTTCCTAACTTTTGAATGCGACCTTCTGCCTTGAGATCCTCCACTAAGGCATCCAAGAGTCCGTTTACAAAAGAACCTGCCTTGGGAGAGCCATACTGCTTGGCTACTTCAATGGCTTCGTCAATACTAACCTTAACCGGAATCTCGGCAAAGGCTACGATTTCACTGAGGGCCATCTGTACAATGGTTCGGTCCACGGGAGCCATGCGGTCAAAATCCCATTGCTTGGCCTTACTTATCATGCGGTCCTTCCATTCTTGGGCATGACGCAGGGTGTGCAGGTAAAGATCCCGAGCAAATTCCGAGTCTTTTTTGTCTCGATATAGAGAGACCAGCACCGATTGATTTTTGCGTGCATTCTGCATGGTTTGAACGGCCATCATCTGAGCGGCATCAAGGTCGTCGGACCAGTGTATGTTTATTGCTTCGTAGAGCTGGTGGAGCACGTCCTCATTGGCTAGAAAGTCCCGATAGAAGAAGCGCATGTGCGAAATCTGCGCCTCGGCAGTTTGAAGTTCGGGGGCGGTCCAAAACGGGTTATCGCTCCACTGGGTCCAGTACTTAAAAAACAGGGACCTCAGCACATCAACCGATTCTCCCCAATGAATACCGTGCTGCTCCCATGCTTTAATGACCGCGTCGTCTGACGTAATCTGCGTCAAGAAGGGTAAATTCAAAAAGTGCTTCAGCTGAGCCTGCCGGGCGGAATTCGCGAATTGCTTATTGGGCTCCAGCTCAAGACGCTCCTCCATAAAGTGCCTAAAATGCCAGAAAATTCGCAGCTCATAGAGGTAGAGATGGTGAATTTCACCTATGCTTTTCTCTAGCTGGCGGACTCCCAACTCGGCGTCGCTGAGGTCGGACTGAACGTACGCATAAAGAGCTTGCATCGTTTTGATGCGTAGGTGGCGTCGGGTAAGCATAGAACGGTAATTTCATGCAAATTTAACCATTATAGCATGGTAGATTAATACCCAATGAATACAATTGAAAGTGGTTTCGCTCAATCTTCATAATAAACTGCCTGATTGGTGCTATGAAAGCGCAGCGGGGTTAATGCAATCCCGCTATACCAAAAAAAAGCTGGATTTATTGCAGGCGGCAGAGCGCTTAGTGCTTGCTTTGAATGACCTGCCTCCTTGGTCTAGTGAAAAATGTGATGCGCTTTATTTAGCCTCTGATTCCTTAAATGCTCTATTGATTAGCAAAAAAGCACCTAGGCATTGGTTAAGACTGACCATATATATTATCAGGCAATGCCAACTCTCCGGCTACTTAAGTCCCGAATATCAAAAGCGCGCACGAGACCAGTGAACGCCTGCGCTGTACACTAGCATCATCAGCATCCCATACAAGGCATCTTCGACGGGAATGGTGCCAATGCGAAGCCCGAGGTTCTCGGCATCGTTGTACCAGACGATGGGTTCGCTCAAAAATGCGCCCGTGAGGAGTCCGTTCGTTAAAAGAAAAGGGATCAGTCCCAAACCCCAACTCCGCAAAAAAGCAGCCGTCCACCAGGGCCTTCGCCAAAGAAGCCAGGCAGAACCCAAGGCGAGTCCGCCCGCCGCGGTGAGGGTATACCAGCGATCAGGGTGCGTCAAAGCCAAGACTGCACAAGCCAGGCCAATGAATCCAACCAACCAAAACGAGGCGGCCTTTGAGGACTTCCAGGGGAAGAACAGCTGCAACACTTCGTAGATAAAAAAGGTGGCCCAGGGCACGACTATAAAAAAGAGCCATTCCTCAAGAGGCAGTCCCCAAAGCGAGGGACCCATGAGGTACTTCGGATTGAATCCCCAGACTCCGTAGGCGGTTTTTGCAACGTCCCAAGGAATGAACAAAAGCATCATGATCAGGGTCGCAATGGCCAGGTGCCTGGTTTGCCCAATGTAGCGGATGCGCGGCTCAAAAGCACGGGTGAGCGGACCAGCAAAAACCAAGGCATCAATTAAAAGGTACAAGCCCTTCATTGCTCGAGCTTCATTTTGCGGGCCTCTTCGCGGACCACGCTCAGGGGCACCCAAAGCAAGCCGAAGTGTAGAGAGCCCTCTTTGCCTAAAGTTTTATGGTGCCACTTATGCTTGAGGCGAACGGCCCTAAAGTAAGCATTGTCGGTGTGGACCCACCAGCGAAAGCGCTGGTGAATAAAGACTTCATGAACCAAAAAGTAGGTAAAGCCATAGGCCGCGATTCCAAAGCCAAAGGCGGTAAATGCCGGCACTTCGTGCATCATTCCCAGCATGATGCAGAGCCAAGACGGAATGGCAAAAATCAAGAAAAAAGCATCGTTCTTCTCAAAAAATCCAGGTTCTTTGTTGTGGTGGTCTGCGTGCAGGGACCAGAGCGGTCCGTGCATTAGGTATCGGTGTGCGGCCCAGGCTGCGCCCTCCATTAGGACGTAGGCCATTAAAAACATTCCAACTGCAATCATCGCCTTAGGGTAACACAGGAATAGGTACGGAGTTCACACCCACTTTGGGGTCGTAGCGGTAGAGTTCGACCGCTTTGTTGTAGGCTCCGCCCTGAGGCTCTGAGCCCCAGTCGTAGCTGCGCCGGGGGCCGGTGTAGCGAACTGGTTCGTTGACCAAAAGCATGAGTGCGGTATCGTAGCCCAACCAAGCCCAACGAGACTTAGAATCCCCCAATGCTCGGTATAGTTGCTCATCAACCGCATCGTAGGAGGCAAATTCAAGGCGGTCGGTTTGCACCCAAACTATCGTCTGGCGAAGAAGCAGAAAGGCATCCAAAGATGGACTGTTAACGGTATTGCTTACGGTCCAAAATTCCGTTTGACTGGACGGACGCTGTCGGAGACCCTGAAGAATTCGTGCGGCGCTCAGTACCTTATCGTCAAGAAGCACAAATCTGGTGCTTATCAAATCATCGCGGCCAACCCGCTCCACCAAATTAGCATTGGGACGGCCGTCCCAAATCTGCACTTGGTCGCTATCGCCACCAAATTGAGAAAATCCCTTAAAAAAGGCCCTTCGTTGAAGTTGGCTGTTTTTGTCTCCGAGGTCAAAAAGAACCGTGCGCGAATTGGGTCTGCTGCCAAAATCTCTGGCTGCCAATCGCCCCAGGGACTCAGACTCCAAATACCTTTTGGGCGCCGAGGCAATTAACTGCGGAAGGCCCGAAACGTTTACATCCCTCGAGACGGGGTTAATCACATAGGTCGAAGGGTCAGCGTATAGCGCCAGAGCCTCTGAATCCTCAGCCCTAAAGGGGCCAACCACATAGCGTAGGTTCTTTCCCAATTGGCTTTGCATGAATTCCGCGGGCGACTGAGAAAGCGTGAGTCCGTCGGCTTGAATACTTAAAACTCGGCCCATGGTCTCATCAAAATCATAGATATCGAGGGTGATTGGATCGCCAGAATAATTCATGGAATCCAAGGCAGCCTTAAAACCAGAATAAAACTCCGTGGCCATGCGTTGGGGCATGTTGGTCACGGCACTGTCGTTTTGAATCTGAAAAGGGAGCACAAGCGCCCAATGCACCCTGCTTTGAGCCGAGGCAGCGAAGGCCGTGGCAAGCAAAAGGCAGATCGAGGCGGAGCGCAGTAATCTCATTTTTAGTATTCCAATTCGATTATTCCCATTCAATAGTGGCGGGCGGCTTGGAACTAATATCGTAGACAACCCGGTTCACACCCCGCACCTGATTGATAATGGCATTCGAAGTGCGAGCCAAAAAATCGTAAGGCAGGTGTACCCAGTCTGCCGTCATGCCGTCGGTGGACTGCACGGCCCTAAGAGCCACTACTTGCTCGTAGCTCCGCTCGTCGCCCATCACGCCAACCGACTTGACCGGCAGGAGTATCGCGCCCGCCTGCCAGACCGAATCGTACAACCCAGCGTCGCGCAGTCCTTGAATAAATAAGTGATCAACCTCTTGAAGAATAGCAACTTTGTCGGCAGTAACCTCTCCTAGAATTCGTATAGCGAGGCCTGGACCGGGGAAGGGATGACGACCAAGAAGGTCGGGCCTTAGGCCCAAGGCGGCTCCAACGCGGCGGACCTCGTCTTTGAACAGGCTGCGCAGCGGCTCCACGATTTGAAGCTTCATATAATCAGGAAGACCACCGACGTTATGGTGTGATTTAATGGTGGCGCTTGGTCCGTTCACGCTAACGGACTCGATGACGTCGGGATAAATGGTTCCCTGCCCAAGAAAGTCAACTCCCTTAATGCGTTGCGCCTCGCGGTCAAAAACCTCAATAAAGGTGCGCCCTATTGCCTTGCGCTTGGCCTCGGGATCCTCCTGACCTCGAAGGGCCTCGTAGAACTCCGCGCTAGCGTCTACCCCGACTACATTGAGGCCAAGGTGCTCGTACTGTGCTAGAACGCTCTCGAATTCATTTTTGCGAAGGAGTCCGTTGTTTACAAATATGCAGTGAAGCCTATTCCCAATGGCCCTATCAAGCAGAGTCGCCGCCACGGTGGAATCCACCCCTCCACTGAGGCCGAGAACAACTTTGCCCTCTCCAATTTGGCTTTTTAGAGAAGCGACTGACTCGTCAATAAAGCTTGCGGGCGTCCAACTCGGTGAACAGCCTGCTATTGAATAGACAAAATTGCGCAGCAATTGCGTTCCGTGCTCAGAATGCACCACCTCGGGATGAAATTGTATGCCGTAGGTTTCTTCATCGCGGAATCGGAATGCAGCCACGGGAATGCTTTCGGTGGTAGCCTCCACAACCGTATTGGCCGGAAGCCGCACGATGCTGTCGCCATGGCTCATCCAAACGCTGCTGCCCAAGGGTATTCCCTCGAGTAGGCGCGAATCGCTCTTGAGAAAGTTGATATGAGCACGACCGTACTCACGATGGGTGCTTCGGGCTACTTCTCCGCCGCGGGTATTCGCTAGAAACTGGGCTCCGTAGCAGACTCCAAGCAAGGGAATTTGTCCATAAAACCTCGATAAATCGGGATTGGGCGCTGCCTCTTCGAGGGTGGAATAGGGAGAACCACTAAGGATGACGGCCTTAAACTGCTGTTGCCAATCGCTAGGGATTTTGTGAAAGGGATGGATTTCGCAATAAACGTGGAGCTCGCGTACCCGGCGCGCGATGAGCTGGGTGTACTGGGAGCCAAAATCGAGAATGAGTATAGCGTCGGTCATTACTGCAAAAGTAAGGCGACCGCCGTAGGTTCAGCGAAATTCCCACCAACCGGCTTGATCCCAATTTTGCGTGCTCGAGAACGCCTTGAGGTATTCGCCAAGGGCATCGTCTCCCGCGTATTCCGCGAGGTCAAAATGAGTCCAAATGCGTTCTTGAAGGGTTCCAGAAGGCATAAGGCTGTCGCTCAAGGTAGCCAGATCCTTTAGCCTGTTGGACTGGCCGCGGGCGATTTCTCGGCGAAGACGCTCCAGCATTTTGCCCTCTTCGTTGGCGATTCGCTTTACCCAAGCGGCCACCGATTGCTCAAGCCCTGGCATACCGTAGCGCTCTGTAATTTTTGCTTTAAACTCCTCGGTGAGCAGAAGAATTTTGCGATTCGGTGCGCCGGCCTCTTCGAGAATATCTTGGCGAACCTGTTGGGGATTCCAGGAACCCCTAAAAAAGTCCAAGTTAAATTTTTGACTGGCTTTTTGAGCCTTGGCAGCGTACCAAGCCGAGCTGTGGCGAAGCCTCCACAATGCATGAGGAGAACCAGAATTCCTCCAGTACGGGGCGAGTTGCTGGGCATAGGAAACCTCGGCAGCCCCGCCCGTGTAGGCAGCGTTAGGCATAATCCACTCCTGGTATGCAAGCCTTAAGAGTGCATTAGGACTCACCTGCTGCGGATTCGACGACGCCCATGCGGCCACATCGAGGTCGCTACCCAGGGCAATACCGTCGGAACGGACCCAGGATCCCTGGGCATCGCGGTCTATGCGAAGTCTTTTGCCCTGGCTGTCGAGCGCAAAAAGTGCGGACTGTCTGAAGGGAACCGGCGGGTCAGCACCAGCCCAAGGCTTGGATGCTTCTTCTGCCGTGCGAAAAAGGGTCTGGTTGGCAATCTCGTCCTGCCAAAGCGCTCCTGCGACGGCCTTAAGCCTTGGGTCGGAGGCATCGAGCACCAGAATCTCGGGATGGTAGTGGGCAAGCAGCCTTCGACTAGCCTCTGCCAAGTTGGCCGAATTCCGATAGGCTTCTTCGCTTCGCTCGGCGGCCATGCGAACCGACTCTGGAACAGGGGCTGAGTCCAGCCAAGTCTTAATTGCCTCAGCCACTGGCAGGGCCTCTACCAGCCCACTGCGAATGGGGTCCTTCGGGCGATCCCAAGCGGCTACAGCCTTACCACGCCAAAAAATCCGTCGCACCTCGTCAATATCGTGGTCCTCGCTGGCCATCCAAAAAACAGGGACGGTATTAACTCCCTCTGCCGTCCAATGGGCAGCCAGCGCCACCGTCTCGGCAATTTTAGAATGCACATAAAGCGGACCAAGAGCCGAAACGAGCTGCTGGCCCGCCACCACCGTCACGGAATCAGGGCGAGCCAATCGCCGCAAAAGTTCCCGATGAACCGGACTGCAATCGGGACCGCTCTGATCCTGAAGAACCCTTACGAGCATCGCACGCCGGTCTTCTGGGAATGCTGCAGCCCTTCTGCGCATGGCGTCCGCATTCATCATACCATGAGCAAAACCGTTCTCTGCCAATCGCAAACGAAGCGCCGCAAGGGCACCGCCGATGCCGCATTCCAGGAGCGGAGCAATCCATTGGCCGGTCATTTTAGTGGCTGAAGATTACCCTTGGAGTCCATTGGGATGCGTTCGCTGAGGTCTCCCATGGCAAAGGACCGCCGAAGAATTTTTTCAATCAAAACGTCTTCTTGATTGCCCACGGGATCGTATTCCTTGCGAATGTTAATATCGAACCATGAACCCGTAACGCTCCATCCTACCGCGGTAAGCCAGTTGCGGTACTTACGGACCAGCTGAAAAACCGTATGGTCGGTCTCTCGGTATACCAGTTTGCACAAAATTTGACCCTCTGAGCGGGTAAGCTTGCGAAGCTCCGCCTCAAAGCGCTGCTCCAAAAACTCCTGATATCGCTTGGTGTACTTTGATCTTTTGCGTGCGGACTTTTCTTGGGCAAGGTTCATGTTCAGTGAATCCAGACGCTCGCCGGCCGCTTTAGCATAAGGGTAGACCTTCATAACCCTGCGCCTAAGGAGCAAATAACGCTTGCGGGCCTCCACGTCGGTGAAGGTGGGTTTGTCGACAATTAGAATTTCGTCCAAAAAAACCCAGGGAATAGTATCACCCTCAATTACGGAACCCTGGCCCTTTTGACCGTTGTAGTTGGTCTGAACCTCCTGGGCCCTCGCGGTACCTATAGCAGTAATTAGCAGAATGAAGGCCAGTCTGATCATGGGTTGTACCGTATTTTCCATCGACTTGACGGGGGCAGATCTGGATTCTTCAAAGCCTCGGGGCGGTAGAATTCCGCTAAGGCAGCGGCCCATTGAGCATGCTCAGGGCGGGGCTGCAGGGCAGCCGGACTAAAATTCTTGGCCACAAAACCCGTATCAAAGCGTCCGCTGATGAAGTCAGGGTGCTCCAATACAAAGCGACCAAAGCGCAAGGTGGTCTTGAGCCCAACAATGATATAGGAATCAATGGCCTTTATGAGGCGCAGTCGGGCCGTTTCACGGTCTGGACCCCAAGCGATCAATTTAGCCAGCATGGGGTCGTAGTAGACCGAAACCTCCTGCCCCTCGCACACCCCGTCGTCCACGCGGATGCCTTCGCCAGAGGGCCTGCGGTAGACCTCTAGCGTCCCCGTGTCGGGCACAAAATTGTTACTCACGTCTTCGGCATATACGCGAAGCTCTATGGCGTGACCCTTTAGCTTGATGTCCTCTTGACGGTAACGCAGCGCTTCGCCGCGGGCAATGCGAATCTGTTCTTCGACGAGATCTAAACCAGTGACTTCCTCGGTTACCGGATGCTCGACCTGCAGCCGCGTGTTCATTTCTAGAAAATAAAAAGCGCCGCTTGCATCAAAAATGAATTCCACGGTACCTGCTCCTACGTAGCCGCAGCTCTTTGCTGCCTTGACGGCCGCCTCCCCCATTGCCGAGCGAAGTTTGGGAGTCAGAACGGTGCTCGGGGCCTCCTCCACTACTTTTTGGTGGCGCCTTTGCACCGAGCACTCCCGCTCAAAAAGGTGCAAATGATTACCAAACTGGTCCGACAGCACCTGAATCTCAATATGGCGTGGGGAGGAAACAAACTTTTCAACAAAGACCTCCCCGTTGCCAAAAGACTTTAGAGCCTCCGAGGAAGCGCTTCCAAAGGCTTCTATTACCTCCGACGAAGAATGAACCACCCGCATGCCTTTGCCGCCTCCGCCCGCGGAGGCTTTCAGTATTACCGGGTATCCAATTTGGTCTGCCACCGTTTGGGCCTCTGCTGCGGTTGGGGAGGCTCCGTCGCTGCCCAGCACCAAGGGGACGCCGAATTCCGCTGCCGCTGCCTTGGCAGAAAGCTTGTCGCCCATGACCCGAATAGCCGAGGGGGGCGGCCCAATCCATGCGAGGCCCGCAGACTCAACCTGCTCCGCAAAGCGAGCATTTTCGCTCAAAAATCCATATCCTGGGTGCACCGCATCGGCTCCGGAAATCTTGCAAACCGCCAGAATAGCTTCAGCATTGAGGTAGCTCTGAGCGCTCGGAGCGGGTCCAACTAGGTAGGCCTCATCGGCAAAATCTGCATGGGCTGAGCCCCGGTCCGCCTCCGAATAAATGGCTACGGTTTTGATTCCCATCTGGCGAGCGCTACGCATCACCCTTATGGCGATTTCGCCGCGGTTTGCAACCAAGAGCTTGTTCATAGTCTAAACTAGGGCTTTTGCCTGCAAAGTACGCACAGGGCTTCGTACTTTGGCCCTATGGAACTGTATCTTGACTCCGCCAACCCTTCAGAAATTTCTGCTGCATTCCAGCTCGGTATTTTTCACGGACTTACCACCACGCCGACCTTCTTGAAGAGACAGGGAATTACCAATGTGGACCATTGGTTGCTCGAGACGGCCAAACAGGTTCCGATTATTCAAATCGAAGCGCTGGGAAACTCCGCTCAAGAGATTGTTAATGAGGCCAATCGCCTGCTGGCCCTTGGCCTGAATCGCGAAACCACGGTGTTCAAGATTCCCGTTTCGCTGCACGGCCTTGAAGCCTGCGCCCGCCTGACCAAGGATGGTATCATGACCAACGTGCATCTAATTTACACGCCCCAGCAGGCCTACATGGCCATGAACTCCGGCGCAACCTACGTCTGCCCCTTGGTGGGGCGGCTGCAGGATCAGGGCACCGACGCGCTGGCTCTGGTCGACTCTATTGTAGCCTTCAAGGACCGGCATTCCTACCGGTCTAAGGTGATGTTCTCTTCGGTGCGCCACAGCGAGCACGTACGCAATGCAATGGATCTTGGTGTGGACGCCGTAACGGTTCCATGGTCGGTAGTGCAGCTACTGCCCAACAACCACCTCACCTCCCTAGGCTCTGCGCAGTTTGACGAAGACCACCGGCGCATGACGGTGCGCGTAGAGCAGGTTTTGCGGGCCAATCAGCCCATCGTTTCTCCCGACTCGCCCCTGCGCGAGGCCCTGGTCGCCATGACCTTAAGCGGACTTGGCGCCGTGGTACTGGCTGAAAACCAGCGCGCAATCGGTCTTTTCACCGACGGAGACCTTCGCAGGCTCATGGAGCAAACCAGCAAGCTCGACACTAATTCCTCGATCAGAAGCATGCATGCCCTGCGCCCACCCTTGGCCATCTCGGGGTCGGCACTGCTGCAGGAGGCCTTTAGCCGTTTTACCGAAACCAAGGTTGATCAACTTCTAGTTGAAGATAATAATGGTAATGCGCTAGGATTGATTGACATACAAGACCTAAACTAAGGGTGAAAATTCGGGCCTTAGCACTGGATTGGGACGGCGTTTGGACCAATGGCCGCAAGAGGCAAGACGGCCAATCCGACTTTAGTGAGCACGATACCATGGGCCTCAATCTGCTGCGGTTTGCCCACTTTGACCAAACCGGCGAAGTCCTAAGGGTGGCCCTAATCACTGGGGAGCGAAACCCTACCGCAGAATACGTGGCGCAGCGCGAGCATTTCGACCATTTCTTTTACTACACCCGAGACAAAACCAAGGCCATCCCAATTCTTGAGCAGGCCTGGGGTATTAAAGCATCAGATTGGGGATTCGTTTTTGACGACGTGCTTGACCTCGAGCTTGCCGCTAAGGTCGGCCGACGCGCTATGGTCCAGTGGCCCGCGACCCAAGCCATACAAGACATCGCAGCCCGCGAGGGCTTGGTAGACGACTGGATTCCCTCGGACTCCCCCATTCGACACTTTTGCGAAAGCTACCTTAAAGAACAAGGATGGCTTGAGGGTGCCGTTGCCGACCGCCGCTCCTGGTCTGCCAACTACCAGGCCTACTGGGCGATGCGCAATGCCATTTCGCCCCAAATAATCGACCTAAGTCCGTTATAAAGAAGTGCGAAGGGTGCCAAGAGCGGCATCCAACTGTGCCTGTATTTGCTTGAGGCGCAGGTCTTCTTGATCGCCTAATGGCCCCGCCGGAGCCGCCTGAAGGCTTGCCACCTGATTAGCCATCTGAAGCGCGGCCATCGCAAGAGCATCCTGTTTATCTCCCACGGCATAGCGTTCTTCAAAACGACCCACCGTAGTCTGTAGGAGCGCTACGGCCTTGCGCACCTGCTCTTCTTCGTGGCGCGGAATCGTCA
>NSIH01000035.1 GCA_002737315.1 Flavobacteriales bacterium | reverse complement strand
TTGAATGCATGATTCAGGACCACACTCATGTCGTGGCGTCGGTCAAAGGTGTAGGGAAAAGGATTCCCGAAATTCAACTCGGCAAACTGACGGGTGGTCTTAGCTAGCGTGTAGCCAACCCAACCGGTGGTACTTCCCGTCTTTTTCTCAAGAAGAAACTCTGCGCCATAGGCCCATCCACGGCCGGTGGTAACCTTGGTTTGCCAGTCGCTGAATCCCAAGAAAAAGGTTGCCCCCTCTTTGTACTCAATCAGATTCTGCATGTCTTTGTAGTAGGCCTCCACGCTGAGCTCCCAACCTTTGCCGAAGTTGTGGGCATAACCCGCGGCTGTCTGCCAAGACTCTTGCGGACGAATATTATCGGTGGCCGGAACCCATAGGTCGGTAGGAAGACCAATGGTTTGGTTCGCCAAAAGGTGCATGAACTGGGCCATTTGCACGTAACTCCACTTCAAAGAACCCTTCTCGCTCACTAAATAGCGAGCAGAAAACCGAGGCTGAACACTTAAGTAGTTCTTGGTTCCGACCGCAAAATGATTGGCGTGAACGCCGATGTTTACCCGCAGTCGATCGCTAAGGGTCGCATCGACCAAACCATAGAGTACATTGTCAAGGGCATTTTGGCGAATGGAACCAAAGGAAGTATCCAAGGACACTCCGCCGTCGCTAAACTGCAAGCTGCTCACGCCGGGCTCAAAGGCATGCCGCGTATGGCTCGCACCCCATTTGAATGAGGTATTTGCGGCGTACTTGTATTCAAAATCCCAGCGTCCGCCAACGTCTTCAATAGAACTTAGATAGGATATTCCGTACCGATTGACGTAGGTATTGCCCATAGCCTCTTCGCGGTCTTCGCCCTTTATGTCGGTGACAAACCGGTAGCGGCTGTAGGTCGCTGTGGCATTCGAAAACAACTTAGGACTAATCACCCAAGACCATCGCGCCGTTGCAATGTTATTGCCCCAATTCAGGGAATTGTCGATCGAATTGGTAAATCGTATTCCATTGAATTCGTACACGTCGCTGGTGCGGGCATAGGCCTCGTCAAGGCCTTGATAGTAACTCAAATAAACCTGATGGTTGCGGTTGATCTGGTGGTTGATTTTGCCATTGAGGTCGTAGAAGTAGTATCCGCCTCGGGTGCTTGGATTCTGAGCCGCGATAATCGGCTGGGCAAGCACGTCGAGGTAGGTGCGGCGCGCGCTCAGAAGCACCGAGGTCTTATCCTTCCATAGCGGACCCTCCACGGTCAGCCGGCTTGAAATCAATCCCAGGGCACCGGTAGCCTTCCATTCTTTGCGGTTCCCCTCCTTCATGCGCACGTCGAGCACGCTAGACAGACGACCGCCGAAGTTCGCGGGAAATCCGCCCTTTATTAAATCAACGGAGTTAATGGCGTCGGAATTAAAAACACTAAAAAACCCAAACAAGTGATTGACGTTGTACACAGGCACCCCGTCGATAAGCATCAGGTTCTGGTCGGGACCGCCGCCGCGCACATAAAAACCTGAAGTACCCTCGGTCCCACTCTGCACGCCGGGCATTAACTGAATAATCTTAAGAATATCGGTTTCGCCCAACAGGACTGGTAGGTTTTTTATCGTCTTCATACTGAGCGATACCGTGCTCATTTGCACCTCTTCTTGAATCGGGCGGTTGGCACTCACCTCTACCTCATTCAACGTGACGTCGAGGGACTGCAGATCAAAGTCAGAACGCACTCCACTCGAAGCGTAGCGAATGCTTCGCAGCAAAGGGTTATAGGTGGGGTAGCTCGCTTGAATTTTAGCGGAATCTCCTTGTACCTGAAGGCTGTAGAATCCGTAGGCATTGGTCTGCGCAGAACGGCCCGATGCCGCGTCATAGACATAGGCACTAATTAAAACCTCGCCCGATGCCGCATCGCGCACAAATCCACTGGCCGTGAAGGTGCGCTGAGCCGCCATAGGCAACCCGCACAGAACCATTAAAACAAGGGCCTGAACGAATTTCACGGTGTTAATAGGCATGGTGCATAAAATGTTTGGCGCAAAGATGAGACCTAAACACTAGATGCCTATGTTTGAGGGCACAAAATCACTAACTCGCTGCACTATGATCTCTAAAAAACTACTTTTAATCGCCGGCACTGCCATGTTTTGCCTGCAAATGACCGGTCAAGTCCTCACGCAAACCGTGCGTGGAACCGTAATTGATGCCGTCAGCAAGTACCCTTTGCCCGGTAGCGTGGTGCGCCTTACCGGCAAGACCGCTACCACCGATGCCAACGGTCAGTTTTATTTTACCGAAGTGGCCATTGGTCGACAAACGGTAGAGGCCAATCTTTTTGGCTACGAGGCCAAAAGCCAAGCGGTTGAATTGAATTCAGCCAAAGAGGCCGTGCTTCAGTTTAGCCTACTCGAGTCTGCCCTAAACCTTGACGAAGTCAGCGTGACCGCCACCGCTGCGGGCCAAGCCAAAAACGAGATGGCTACGGTGAGCGCGCGCCAGTTCAGCGTCGAAGAAACCAACCTCTACGCCGGAAGCCGCGGCGAACCCGCGCGCATGGCAACCAACTTTGCGGGCGTACAGGGTTCCGACGACCAGCGCAACGACCTTGTGGTGCGCGGCAACACCCCGGCAGGCGTGCTCTACCGCATGGAGGGCATCAACATTCCGAACCCCAACCACTTCAGCATTCCGGGAACTGGCGGAGGCCCAGTGACCGTTTTAAACAACAAGTTCCTCGCGAATTCCGACTTCTTCACGGGTGCCTGGCCCGCCGAGTACGGCAACGCCATTGCGGGCGTATTTGACCTGCAAATGCGCGACGGCAACAACCAAAAATTTGAAGGGAGCGCGCAGCTCGGCCTACTTGGGACCGAACTCATGGTCGAGGGCCCTCTGGGCAAAGGCGCCCGGGCTCCGAGCTTCTTGGCCGTGTACCGCTACTCTACGCTAAGCCTCTTTCAATCCCTGAACATCAACCTCGGAACCAATGCGATTCCGCGCTACCAAGACGGAGCCTTTCGACTGACTTTTCCGCAAAAAAACGGGGGCAAAGTCGCCGTTTGGGGCATGTTTGGGGTGAGCGATATCGATATTTTAATCAGCAACCAAACCGACACTTCTGGCTTTGAAAGCTACGGAGCCACCGACCGCGACCAGTATTTTGGCAGCGACATGTTTGTTTCGGGCATCAACTACAGCAAACCGATCAATAAGACGAGTTATTTTAAGGCAGGCATGGCGGTTTCTTCGGCCGTAATCCGTGCGGTAAATACGAAGCTTCAGCGCGAAATTGGCCTGATTGACAGCACCAACTTTGGCTGGCTTGTTACCGCAAACGACACCATGCTCAACTACACCTTTAGAGAAAACAAGCTGCACGGATTTGTATCGTACAGCAAAAAACTCAGCCGACGCAGCACCCTGCAGGCCGGAATCAACATAGACCTCTACATGATGGACTATCAAGATTCCGTGCGGCAGTTTGACGGAGTGACGGGCGTACTGCCTCCATGGCGCAAGCAATGGAACACCCAAACCGCATGGCCCGTTATTCAGCCCTACTTGAGCTATAAAAATCGCCTTAATGAGAAAACCACCTTCACGGCGGGCTTGACGTCCCTCTACCTCGGGGTTAACGACCGGTCCTTTATGCCGTTTGAGCCGCGGGTAGGTCTGAGCTACCAAGCCAATTCCAACGACCGCTTCTTTATTGGCAGTGGCCTTCATGCCCAAGGACAGGCTCCCTACCTCTACTATTATGCCATGACCACGCAGGGATTTGACCCCCTCGAACACAATACCGACCGAATTGGACTGATGAAGTCAGCCCAGGTCGCTGGCGGCTGGGAACGCACCTACAAGGGTCTGCCGGTGCGCACTAAAATCGAAGCCTACTACCAGCATCTCTATGGCATTCCGGTAGAGGTGCGCTCGAGCGCCTTCAGTATGGTCAACGCCGGCAGCGGTTTTGGGCGGATTTGGCCCGATACGCTTCAAAATACTGGCGTGGGCCGCAACTATGGGGTAGAATTCACGGCAGAGCGTTTTTTTGCCAGCGGATTCTATTTCTTGGCGACCGGCTCGCTGTTTGATGCGAAATACAAGGGCTCGGACCAGGTTTGGCGCAACACCATTTTCAACGGACGCTATGCAGCCAACCTTCTGTTTGCCAAAGAATTTAAGATCGGAGCAAACAACCGATTCATTCTTGGCGGTAAGTACACCACCGTGGGCGGACGCTGGTTCGGCAGCAAGGTGGATCAAAACGCAACGCTTCGAGCGGGTGAAATCATTTTTGAAAATGAAGGATTTAACACGGTACAAAACAGAGCCTACCAGCGCCTCGACCTTAAGCTCGGGTACAAGTGGAACTACCCCAACCTCGCCTGGGAATTTGGCCTAGACATCTCCAACCTCACCGGAGCCCAAAACATCTTGACGCTGACCTACATTCCGGGTAAGGACGACCTGGCAACTACCGACATCGACGAGGGCGTGCGCGAAGAGTACCAGCTCGGACTCTTCCCCGTGTTCTACTTGCGCTGCGACTTTTAAGACGCTGGCGCGACCGGGCTAAGGCCCTAACGGCGAAAGGCCTAGTTTTGCAGCTTCATGCGCAAACTGGGCCTTTTACTTTTTCTCTCGGCATGCACGGCCAGCTTCGGGCAGACCATCGCGGTCACCGAACACGAAGTACCGAACAAGCCAGAACGGGTTACTGTGGACGGGGCCATGGCACCCGGCGAATGGGCCGGAGCCTTAAGCCTTCCGCTTAGCTGGGAGATTAACCCGGGCTACAACACACCCGCTCCTCTGGCCACCGAAGGCTATATTTTTAAAGACGACCAGGCCCTGTACGTGGCCTTCCGCTGCAGCGTCGACCCCAGCGACTTTAGAGCCAACCTCAACCGCCGCGACGCCGCTTGGGAAGACGACTTTGTCGGAATCGCCCTGGATGTTTACAGCGACACGCGCAACATGGTCTTCTTGGGCTCCAACGCCTACGGAGTTCAGCTCGACGTGCGCAAAAACGACCCCGCCAACGAAATGGACAAAGAGTTTGACATGTCCTACGACGTAGAATTCATAGCCCAAGGTGCGCGCGGTCAGGGCGAATACACCGTGGAGCTCCGTATTCCATTCAACTCCCTTCAGTTTGGAGGCAGTACTCGGCAACGCTGGAAGTTCACCTTCTTTCGACAGACCTATTCCAAAGGCGTGCAGATCAACGTGCAGGCCAACCCCGTGTACCGCGAAATTGTTTGCGCCGACTGCCAGTTTGCCCATTCGATGATCTTGGACGGAATCAAACCCAAGCTGCGTCGCCAACTCATCCCCTACGCCTTCGGTAGCGCTGTGGGTGAGCCCGGATCGGCCGTGCAGCCGGGCGCTAAGGTGGGTGGTTCCGCGTTTATCGGACTCGACGCCGCCTCTTCGGTCGAGGTCGCCCTGAACCCCGACTTCAGCAACGTCGAAGCCGACGTCGCCCAGGTGGCCGTGAACTCCTCGTTCGCGCTCTTTTACCCCGAGCGCCGCCCCTTCTTCATCGAGGGCAGCGATCAGTTCGCCACGCGCCAGAACTACGTCTACACCCGCAGCATTGCCAACCCCTTGGGGCTGACCAAATTCACCAACCAGGGCCAGAAGTACCGCAGCTACGTGCTCACGGGCTACGACGCGGCGTCGCCCTACCTGGTTCCGGGGCGCAATTTTTCGGCCTACGGAACCTCTGGCGCCAACTGGTCTACCATCGCTCGAATTCAGCGCCGCCTGCCCTACGCGTCGGGCATCGGCCTGCTTGGAACCCAGCGCAGCTACTTTGACGGCGGAAGCGGTTCATTGGCCGCAGCAGACGTCAACCTGCGGATCAGCGATGCCCTGCGTTTTAAGGCCGAGGTGGCCTTCAGCGACACTCGAGAGCCCAACGCTCCTTGGATTACAGGGGGCGAGAACTTCAAAGGGCGCACTGCAGCGCTGGACGGAGAGCGCTACCAGGGCGTAGCGATGTATGGCGGATTGGTGCGCCAATCCAAGCACTGGACGCTCCGCGCCGACCTGATGGGCCAGAGCCCCACCTTTCGGGCCGAAATGGGTTTTGAGCCGCAAAACGACTGGATGCGCTACGAGCTCGGGGCGAGCTACAATGGCTTCCCCAACAAAAAGTGGGTAAAGACCTGGGGCGTATACAACGAGGCGACGCAGTACAGGTACTTTGATGGCGATCTGCGCCAAAACCACCACCTTGCCTGGGGCTGGATCCAGTGGGGCGGCAACCTGCGGAGCAGCTTCTTTCACCGAATCCGCTTCGACGAGGTATTCAAGGACGTTCGCTTTAGCAACCTCCGCACGTTTGGAACCAACATCAATTGGCGGCCAAGCCAAACGTTTAACGCGGGCGTCGAGGGGAACACTGGTCAGAGCATTGCCTACAACGAAACGGAGTTGCGGGTCGGGCGCGAAGCCAACGTTTCGCTGAACTTCCAAATTCAGGTGGGCGGACAGCTTCGCTGGAACCACATGATCGTGCACTCCCAAATGCACGAGCTCGACGGCAGCGCGCTGATTTACCGAGGATTCATTTACCGAAGCGGCTTGGAATGGTCGATGAGCCGGGCCACAGAGCTTCGCTTCATCGCGCAGTGGGACGATTTTGCCTCGAGGCTCCTGCTGCAGCCCGTGCTGACGATACGCCCCAACGCCTTTACCCTACTCTATGCCGGCGGCCAGTACGTTCAGGGCGCGTGGCAGGCCTACCTCAAAGGGCAGGTGGCTTTGGGGTCTTAGCAAGTTGCTAGCAACCCAACTTATTTACCAAGTGTAGAGGTAAGGGGATTGCGCCCGGCGCCGAAGGCGCCTGGGCGCGTTCCCCAAGTGGGGGTGCTTCAGTTCAATCGAGCGACCGCGGCGCGCCGTAGCGCGCCGCCTTCTTTTTTAGGCCCCCGGCTCCCTTGAACGAGTTCGCTCACAGGGGGCCTAAAAAAAAAGCGCCCCCAGTTGGGGGCGCGGTGGCTCGATTGAACTGGCGGAAGAAGAGGGATTCGAACCCCCGGACCTGTTACAGTCAACGGTTTTCAAGACCGCCGCGATCGACCACTCTGCCATTCTTCCGCGGCAAAAATACGTAACTTCACGTCGTGCAAAAAACAGCAATTTTAAAACTAGCCCTAGCACTGACTGGACTCCTTGGATTCCAGACCATTCAGGCACAAAATGCTTCCTTTAACCTAGACGTACTGCCCCTTTGGCACCCCAGTACGGGACCATACCTTGACTTGCTGTGCTACGTTCAAAGTCCTGAGGGAGTAACAACCGAAATCGCCGCGTGGATTGAAAAGGACGGCAAAATCATCGCGGTCGATAAAATCACCATGACTGCCCCAGACCGTCAAGACAGTGGAACCGCAGCGCTCAACTACCAAAGCCTACTCAGGCTGGCCGGAGACACCGGTTTATACCAGCTCTTCGTTGCCGTTGGGCCAGACCCCGAGCACTGGGACACCCTACGCGGGAGCGTTCGAATGAACTCTGGCAATCAAACTCAACTGTCTCAAGTTCTTCTTGCCGAGCACATTAGCTCTGCTCAAAATACCAAAAATCCCTTTAACCGCTATGGCATGGAGGTGCTCCCTCTGGTGCACTGGGGCGACCACGTCTTCACGTCAGAGAAGGATGTGCTGCGGTTTTATACCGAAGCCTACCGAATACCCGAAGGCAAAAAATCCGTACTTACCTATGCCCTGCGCAGCGAGGAACGCGGAGAACTTCGCGCAGATTTAGGGGGGCGTATTAAAATTGACCCCGACCAAGCCGTGAATGCACTTCAAGGCGGACTCGACCTAAGTCAGGTTCCGTCTGGACGCTACAGCCTGGAATTAACGCTTGCGGTTCAAGACATGGACCCCAGCGCCTTCCCCAAGCAAAGCATCAGCTTTTTTAGATGGAATCCCGGCGAAGCCAACCAATATGCCCGCCTTTCGGTTGATCCGCGATGGGTAGAGCTGCTCGGCGAGGGCGAGAACTTGCGCCGAGCCCTGAGTGCCCTCTACCCAATTGCAAACCTTACCGAACGCATTACTATTGAGTCCCTGTCTCAAAAAGATGCAGCAGACAGTTTGCGATGGAGGTTCAGCCAGCAATTCTGGACCAAACGCTACCCCACAGAGGCCTTAACGCAAGCGACCGCCTACTTAAGCAGGGTTGATGAGGTCAATAAGCGGTTTAGCAGCAAAGCAATGCCCGGCTACGCCACCGACCGAGGTCGCATCTACCTGCAGTACGGCCCCCCAACCTTGGCCGAGCGTCGACCTTATGAAAGCGACGCATACCCCTATGAAATGTGGCAATACAACACCCTCGACGTGCCCAATACCCCCTATCAAATTAACCGGATTTTTATTTTTGGCAACTTCGACCTCGCGGGAGGCAACTACGAACTAGTGCACTCCTCGGCAATTGGCGAAATTCAAAATCCGCGCTGGCGAATTGCCCTGCAAAAGCGCAGCTACGGGGTAGGTGACCTGGACCAAACGGGTGCCAACGACGGCGAAAAATTTGGATCGCGCATTTACAACAACATGTTTTTTCAGTCGGGCGGTAACTAATGCGAACGGCCGTAGCACTGCTTAACTTCAATGGCCTGCATTGGCTAAAGAAGTTTTTGCCAACCGTCGAAACCCGCAGCCCGGGCGCAGACATTGTAGTTATTGACAACGGATCTACCGAGCCCGATACCCTTAACTGGCTTGCTTCCGAACATCCAAAAGTCCAAGTCATTGTGCTTGCCCAAAACCTTGGCTACGCCGGGGGCTACCAAGAGGGCCTTAAGCAACTCTCGAACTACGACCTCGCGGTGCTCATGAATACCGACATCGAGCCCCAAATGGGTTGGCTCGAGCCATTGACGGATCGTTTTGCACAAAACCCCAAACTCGGAGCACTACAGCCCAAGCTGCGCAACTACAGCAAACAATCCGAATTCGAGTACGCTGGTGCCATGGGCGGACTCATGGACCAGTGGGGCATTCCCTTTGCCTACGGGCGCATCCTGGGCCAGTGTGAAGAAGACCATGGACAGTACGACATGCCTGTCTACCGGCCAGTTTTCTGGGCAAGCGGAGCCTGTTTGGCCCTGAGAATGGAGGCATTTTGGGAAGTAGGCGGCCTGGATGGGGAATTTTTTGCCCACATGGAAGAAATAGACCTCTGCTGGCGCATGCACCGTCAGGGATGGGGCGTTGAGGCCTGTAGCTCGTCGTTGGTCTACCACGTTGGCGGCGGAACCTTGACCGCGGGAAGTCCGCGCAAAACCTACCTCAACGTGCGCAACAGCCTGCTCACGGTGGTGCGCAATGCCCCCAGCGCAAGCGCCATGCGCATCGTGGCTTTTAGGCTGCTGGCAGACGGACTAGCGGGAATTCGCTATCTGATTCAGGGACAACCCAAGCAAACATTGGCCATTGTGCAGGCTCACTTTGACTTCTACCGACGCTTCAGTGGCTATGCACTGAACCCGGGCAAAATACCCAAAAGCTGGCCGCGAGTCGGAGTCTATTCGGGCTCCATCCTATGGAATCAACTGCGCCGCAGACCCTCCACTATGGAGTAAAATTCTGCTATTTGGCTTGTGCTAGCGAAGGTTGCGAGGATGGTGCTTGAGCATGGTTTCACGAAGCAAACGGTCGTCGAGGTGGGCATAGACCTCGGTAGTGGTTATGCTGCTGTGGCCGAGCATTACTTGAATAAACCGCAGGTCAACCCCATGGTGCAGCAGGTGGGTGGCAAACGTGTGCCTCAGGGTATGCGGACCAATAACCTTTGAAATTCCCGCGAGCAGGGCCAGTTCCTTGAGTCGCAAAAAAACCCACTGCCTGCTGATTTTGCGTCCGCGAACGTTCAAAAACAAGTGGTCTTCAAAGCCTCGCTTGGGTTCAACGTGCACGCGTTCTAAACTGCGGTAGCGCTCAATGGCCCGTATTGCCGTGTCGTGAATCGGAACCACACGCTCTTTATCGCCCTTTCCGACCACGCGCACCACGGCATCGTCGGCAAAAACATCGCGAATCCGCATTTCAATAAGCTCAGAAACCCGAAGGCCGCATCCATAGAATACTTCAAGGATGGCCAGGTCCCGCTCCGCGTTAGGATGAGAGCGATCCACGGCATCAAAAAGGTTTTTTACCTCTTCTTCGGTGAGGTAAACCGGGAGTGTTTTGGGGAGCGACGGGAGGTCCACCGAGAGCGCCGGCTGGTCGTCGCGAAGGCCCTCCTCGCGCACAAAACCAAAGAACACACGCCAGGCAGAGAGCCTCCTGGCCTGGGTTCGAGCCCCAAGTCCTGCTTCGGCCATGGTCCGAATTGCTTGACGCAACTCCTCAACGCTAATGCTTGCAGGACTTCGTTCGTGCTCGATAGCCCAAGCGCCAAGTGCCTCTAAATCGTGGCAATAGGCCTTAACGGTGTTGGCACTCATGCCGCGCTCTAGCCGAAGGTAACCGTCAAACTGCCTAAGGGCAAGGTCCCATTTCATGCTAGCGAAGGTAGGGACTCGCCTATTTCAATAGTGGCATTGCCCGAAAGCACTTCGTACCTTAGTACTATGGTGGTACATATTGTTCACGGAATCAACTTGGGTCAGCTCGGAACCCGCCAGCCCGAAATCTATGGCACCCTGCGGCTCGAGGACCAAATCCCCATTTTTCAAACTTGGCTTGACGCGCACTTTGGCGGAACCGAGCTTCGCTCTTTCCAGTCCGACGACGAAGGCGCCCTCTGCGCCTACTTAGCCCAGCACGACGGTTCAGAAAGTGTGTTTTTGATTAATCCGGGGGCCTTCACCCACCAATCTGTGGCCTTGCGCGACGCCGTCGCTGCCCTGACCAGCCCCATCATCGAGGTGCACCTCAGCCACACGTATGCTCGTGAATCGTTTCGCCGCGCCTCCCTACTGGCACCCTTCACCCGCGGAACCGTCAGCGGCCTCGGCTGGCTGGGTTACCGCTTGGCTATTGAAGGACTTCTAGCGAACGACCAGTAGCTAGTTGCCAGTTTAAGAGTTGCTAGTTACCGATAGGGTTTGCCCAGCAAGGCCGATCCAAAGCCCACCGCGTATCCGGCAAACATGACGGCGGTAGCGGCAAGGCTGCGCAGGCCGACTCCGAGCGAGCGGTTCTGGATGCTGCTCAGGGCAAACACAGCAACAAAGTAGCCGTGAAAAAGGTAGACGGGCCAGGTCAACAGGCCGCTAAGGTGCAGCGCCAGTGACGCAATCCACGCAAGCATGAAGGAGAACGGAAAAGCATGGGTCGGCTTCATTTGGCCTTTGTGGCGTTGAGCCAGCGCGATTCGGGCGGAACCAAATCGGCGTACCTGACGATAAAACTGTCCCAGGGTGGCGCGGCGCTTGTGCCACACGACCGCCTCGGGGATGAGACCCACCCGGAACCCTGCCTCGCGCACCCGGATGCTGAGTTCAACGTCTTCGCCGCACTTGAACTGGTTATCGTAGCCTCCGACGGCCCAGAAGGCTTCGGCGCGCATTCCCATGTTGAATCCCCGCGGGTAGTAGGTCGCCGTGGGACTCGAAGAGCCGCCGCGGATGCCGCCCGTAGTCAGTACCGACGTCATGGCGAAGCTAATGGCCTTCTGGAGCGGGCTAAAATCGGGCGGGGCGGCATCCGGGCCGCCGAAGGCGTCCCACGCGTCGCGGGCCAAGCCGAGGGTCACCGCGTCGAGGTAGCCATGGGGCAACAGGCAGTCCGAGTCCAAAAAGATGAGCCAGGGGGCCCGCGCCGCAGCGGCAGCAGCATTGCGTGCGTCGCTCACAGGGAGCCCGGCACGATACAGGACCGTCACGCCTAGGCCTGCAGCCTCAGCGGCCGCCTGAATTTCAGGGCGGAGGCTGTCGTCGGGGGTTCCGTCGGCCAAAATAACCTCAAAACGGCCGTGTAGACCCGTGAGCTGGGCCGCGCTGGCGATGAACTCGCGCACCTCATCGGGGCGCTTGAACGTCGGAGAAATCAGGGAGAACTCAGGCTCCGCACTGCGCGCGGGCCCATAATGCGACTGCTCGAGGTCATCGAGCAACTCAGCGCGCGGGGCGGTCGGCATCGGGGCGGTTCAGTTCTTCGGCGACAGCATACTCCGTACGGCGGCCTCCGCTGCGCACGACCAGTTCCGCCAAAAGACCCGTCACAAAGAGTTGGGTTCCGAGAATCATGGCCGTCAAGAAAATGAAAAACCAGGGGTCGTCGGTAATCAATCCTGGGCGCTGCCCACTCCATAGGCTCATCAGTTTGACTCCGCCCAAAACGGTGAGTGACATTCCGCTAAAGAAAAACATTGCTAAGCCCCAGGCCCCAAAAAAGTGCATTGGGCGACGCCTAAAGCGCGACACCATGCTCAGGGTCACAAGGTCTAAAAGGCCGTTCGTGAAGCGATTAAGGCCAAACTTGGTTACTCCATAGGGCCTTACGCGGTGCTCGACCACCTTCTCCCCTATGCGCGAAAATCCTTGCATCTTAGCCAAAACCGGCACGTAGCGGTGCATCTCGCCCTGAACTTCAACCGACTGAGCTACCTCAAGACGGTAGGCTTTAAGGCCGCAATTAAAGTCGTTTAGCGCGATTCCACTCATCCTGCGAGCGGCCCAATTAAACAACTTGGTAGGCAGTGTTTTAGACAGGGGGTCGTAGCGCTTCTTCTTCCATCCGCTAACCAGGTCGTAGCCCTCTTCGCGAATCATTCGCACGAGGTCCGGAATCTCGTCGGGGCTGTCCTGCAGGTCGGCGTCCATAGTGATAACGACCTCGCCCTGGGCGGCCTGAAAGCCTACGTAGAGCGCAGCGGACTTACCTTGATTGCGCCTAAATCGGATTCCGCGCACCTGCGGATGCTGGGCTGCGAGGCCCTCAATTACCTTCCAGGAATCGTCCGTCGAACCGTCGTTGATGAACAAAATCTCGTAGCGCAGCCCCTGGGCAAGGCAGACGCGGTCTATCCACGCGTGGAGCTCTGCCAGCGACTCCTCTTCGTTAAAAAGCGGAATGACCAGGCTCAGGTCGAGGTGGCTCACTGGAATTCTGGTCGGTTTTTCTTGGTTATTGCTGCCACGATGAGTCCGACTACGGAGTACATGATGATTCCAACCCCACTAGATTTGAGCATGCCCAAAATAGATATTTGTTCCGTGGTCATTTTAATAGACTCCGCTTTGAACTCCGCATCGTTCGTTGCGCCCATGAAGGCCATCACACCCTTGCGCTGGTCTTCAGGCATTTCAGCGAATCGCTCATAAACTCGCTCGCCCATACGCGCCGCCAAATCTGGGTCAATTACGTGGTGCAGCAGCCAGTTGAAGGCAAGCCCTACCAGAGTAGACAGGATTAGCGGAAGCATGTATACCGAGAAAACCTCGCGGAAGGTAGCAAAGCCGTCATTGGACTTCCTGAAGTCGCGCACGCCAAAGTAGGGCACCAATAGAATGGCAACCAGCATGATGATTCCACCACCCTGACTCGAGAGCCATGCCTCGTTAATGATGTAGACAACGAGCGTGTAGCCCACGGCAATGGCACTCACGACGAGGCCGTAGTTGATTGCGATGCGTTTTGTAGTGGAGTCCATAACTATGGGGATTATTCGATTTTAGTAAACAAACTTAAGCACACCGCGCCGCCCTTCGAGGGTCCAGCGCAAAATACCCGTTCCAGAGCCCGAGGCGCGAACCTCTTCGACGCTGCTTGCTCGCGCGGTGGTCCATCGAATTTTTCCGTCGGAATCCACCCACTCCGCATGGGCTCCTTCCGGAAGCCCTTCCACCCTGAGGTTGCGTCCGTCTCGGTAGACCCTAAGGGACTCCCCTAGAGGATGCTCCGAGGTACTAATGTAGGGTGTGCTGCCAAAGTAATGGGTTACTGTGCCCCCAATATTGGTGCTGTAGCTGAGGCTTCCGCCGTCGTGCACAACCGAGGCAGGGTACTCAAGCTCATAGACGTGCAGCTCGCCGGGCCTTAGCGTGTCAGCGGCTCCGCCCGAAAGAAGATTCATGTTGGGAGCGGTCAAGGTCGCCGAGCTTAGAATCAAGTCTGCACTCCCAGGGTTGGTAACCACGAGCCTGCGGCGTAGCATGGGCCCTACGGCCCAATTCCATAGTTCGAGCTGAATGCTGTCTTCGCTGGCCCAGTGTAGGGCTGCCAAATTGGGTTGCGGACTCCCGCTAAGGCTCAGGAGCCGTTCCATAATTTGGGGGTAGTCCACGTAGGGATTGCGGGTGTTTTGCAGCGCGGCAATTCCCTGATTTCGCGAGCGATCGTTGCTGTCGGGAGGGAACTGCTGGTGCCAACCTTCTAAAACCGCGGCCTGCTGCGCATAAAAATTACTGTAGTCGCCGTAGCGGGTCACGAAGTACATCATGGCCCTCGCCGCGTCGCCCTTGTGGGCATCTCGGGGTTCAAAGAGTCCGCTCAAACGCTTGCTGCCCCCTACCGACCAGGCTGGCGTTCCGCTAATGATGCCAAAGGGGTAGTTGCTGCGCTGGGTGTTGGCCGCCTCGTCGCAAGAAAACAAATGATGAATGTCAGACTGCATGGGCTGGGCCGAACCAAACATGCTTTGAGGGAAGGTGTGCTCGCAGTTAAAGTTATTGGCCGTAGCGCCCGCCCGGGTATTGAACGAAGCAACGCGCCCCGTGTAGATGCAGGTTACCTGACCCGCGACATTATCGAGGTTGGCATACATCTGGTCTCGCGCGGCGGTGTAACCGAGGTTGGTTGTGTTTTGGTTGAGGCGAGCGGTCAGGGCAGTCTTTAATGGCGCCCAACTCAAGTTCTCGGTTGTAGCGTAGTACGCCTGGCTCCAACGACCCTGGGCCTCGAACTGCAGGGCCACAAATCCGTCCGGTCCGTCGGTGGCCACCACAACAGGGAAGCGGTAGTAAACATTGTGCTCGGGCTTAAACCGCAACCAAATACGGGCGGAATCATAGACCGCCAAGGTCGTTTGCTCGGCCCGCATGCTGAGCAGGCTATCGCCCCACTGCGCACAGCTCCACATACCCGTGAGGTTGAGGCTGCGAATTCCGATGTTCTTAATCCAAACGGCGACGGAGTCGTACTGAAGCTCGTTGATGGGGCCTCGCTGCACCACGGCCTGGCTAAAGTCTTGGGCCTTAAGACCCGTAATGGAAGCCGCAAGGACAAGGCCGGTAAAAAGTCGTTTTAAACGCATAGGGAACAAAGGTCGT
>NSIH01000034.1 GCA_002737315.1 Flavobacteriales bacterium | reverse complement strand
CAGGGAGTGCTGGTTGCTCAGGGTGAATTTTGCGCCCTTCCAAGCCTTGAGTCCAAACTTCAGGGAGTGCGACCACTGGTTATCTTGCCTTGGCGCCCAAATCGAGTCGTTGGCCTTAAAAAGTGAGGAATGCAGCTGGCGGGCTACGGTAGGGAAGTAGGCATCGCTCAGGCCCATCGAGGCACTGGTAAACAGGGTCAAGCGCTTGTTGGTGAACGGAACGGGCGTAGACAGGGTGGCTTCGCCCCGGTCAGTAAAAAAGCTGCTCGCTGCCGTCGGCTGGCCCAGGTAGTCCCGCTGCCATCGACCTGAAACCTCTAATTGGTCTCCGCCTTCGCGGATTTGCGTACTCACCACGCCGCTGGATCCGCCGCCGAATTCGGCACTTGCTCCACTGGTGGTCACTTGGATGCTCTGAATCGCAGAAGACTGCACGTTTACCCCAAAGCCCGTGCCCGCCAGGGGATCCTGGGCGCTGATTCCGTCAACCAGGTACTCGGTTTCGTACACGCGCGCCCCTCGAATTTGCAGTCCGTCCGTGGTCTTGGTTACTCCCGCTTGCGTAGCAACAGCGTCTTCGACGTTGCGGACGTTCATTTGGCGCAGTTCATCAATGCCGATGAGCCGCTCGCTGCCCGCTCGCTCTAGGTCAACGGCGGTCTTCTTGCCCACCACGGTAACCGTTTGTAGCTCGTTAATGTCGCTTGAAAGCTTTACGGTAAGGCTAGTCGTTTGACCAAGTTGAATGCGTACCCCGTTTATTTGCTTGGCTCCGTAGCCCATCATTTGCACCTTGACGCTGAATTCACCCACCGGCACGTTGGCCAGCACAAAGGCTCCGTTGGCGTCGGTCACTGCAC
Organism: Flavobacteriales bacterium; assembly: GCA_002737315.1. Lineage (GTDB taxonomy): Bacteria > Bacteroidota > Bacteroidia > Flavobacteriales > Schleiferiaceae > TMED14. Next base: position 14,466 of record NSIH01000034.1, on the reverse strand, counting down.
TCAGGTAGGTGCCGACAATAGTGAGCCCTGCGCCCGGGAGCACCTCGCCGGTTTCGGCGTCGCGCACCGAGCCGCGGAGCGTTCCGATTTTTTGTGCGGAACCCTCAAAGCTCCCTAAAAGAGCGAGCATTGCGAGCGCTTTATAGACCAAATTCATTGATCAGAACTTTTTGAAGGAGGCCTCTGCGAAGCAGCCCGCTCTGGGCGTCGAGGCGGTGCAAATCGAAGGATAAAAAAACCGATTGAACGGCGCCCTGACGGCGTCGCAGCGCTCCCATAAGGTTGTCGCCCTGCCAGCCCGAGAGTTTAGTGAGTTGCCCGCGGTACAGGGCTTCGGCATCGGCACTCGCTACCATCGGAGTAATTCCAATCAGAATGTTCGACGACTTTAAATTGGGGAATCCGACCTGTTGGGCCACCAGCGCAGAATCCATGACCAAGCGCACCTGACCGGTACTGACCACCAAGCCGTCGATGGGGAAGGTCCCGATAAGGTCGGTTAGGTCCGAAGTACTGCTAAACGAGGTGCTCACCAGAACCTTGCCTCCCGCCTCGCTAAACCGCTGAACGGCAGGACCCATATGGGCAAGCGGAAGCTTGGTCAGCCCCGTTTGGGGGTCGAGCATGACCGAGGAGGCAGAGTAAACCACCAAGGCCTCATAACCCCGTAGCGTGTGGCGAAACCCTGGATTCCAAGACCGTGGACGCTGTAATCCGCTGTTGCTGAGCAGGTCGATAAGGTCGTACTCCAGTCCAAGGGCAGTCAAGTCGTCGGCCCATGCAGCATCTGCCGCTCCGCTGTGGCTGGCGACGACCAGCAGGCTTGACCGAGGCATTCGCACCGTCACAGGGGCTGAGGTATCGGCCTCCGACCAGGCTCCGGCCAGGTCTTTTGCGCGAACTTCCATTATGCTTGGCCCCGTCGTGTCGAGCACGTAGCCCCAATTTGCGGCAACCACTTCTTGGCTTCCGTAGTAGAGCGAAGTGCTGCCGTTTGCCGTGAGCACCAGACTAACCAGTTTTTGGTTTCGGTCAATGGGCCGCCAGCTGCCTCCGTTTATCCGAAGCTCCACGTCGGTAATGCTCTCGGCCCCGTCGGGGTCGCTGGCGTTCCACTGAAAAGTCAGAGCATTCCAAACCGGAGCGTCCGGGAAGCTTGAACCCAAAAATTCCGCAGACGGCGGACTGTTTTTAATGGGAACCATTAAGCGCGCAGGGCTTGCATCCACTCCGCCTTCGTTATCAATTGCGCGGACCTCTACCGCCAGGTCTGCACTGTCTAGCCCCGCAGGAATAGCCAAGACCAACGTGCTGTCGGTGCGTTTGGTCCCCACCCAAGGGCCTTCATCGACGCGAATTTCATAGCCCACTACATAGCCGTCTGCATCGCTGCCAAACCATGAAAGCTTCACCACGGAATTCAGTCGGTCTTCGCCCGAGAGGTTGATGCTGTCAAGAGACATGCGCGTTTCAGGCAGAATGTTGCCCACGCTCTGGCCGCGGTCGCAACCGTTTCCCAGCATTAAAAGTCCGGCCGCAGCAAGTCCCTGCACCCTGAGGTGCACCAAAAAAGGACGGGTGCGGTATGCCATGGCTGCTGCGAACTATTGCTTGACTACGCGGTAGGTGGTCCGAAGTCCGCCCGAGTCCATGGTGAGAAGGTAGGCGCCCGATGCAAGCGAACTTAGATCGACCTGGCTTGGCCCCTCATCCCGACGCCCCTGCATGATTGGGCGGCCTTGAAGATCGCGCAGCACCCAGGTTCCGGCCGGTCCGTCTAGCTGCAGATGGTCCGCAGTAGGATTCGGGTAGGCCCAAAGCGAGGCAGCCTCCAAGGCAGGCATTCCGATGGTCGACTGAACCAGTGCAGTGCTGTCGAGGGCAACGTTGATTCCGACAAAGTCGTCGTTGTTACGGGGCAGCACCCTGAAGTTGCTGAAGCCATAAAACAGAATACCCTCGAGGGCGTCCATGTTCATGGTATCCGACACCAAGATGGGGTCCACAAACATTTCTCCGTCTACCGTATCGTAGCGCAGGTCGCTCACGAGCTGCACATACAGGGATCCAAAGGCTGTGGCAGACTGGCGTCCGGCCATAACCATGGTTCGGCGCCAGTAGCCGGCACCCACGTTCTGCGAAACGGCAAAGTCCCCAAAATTCAGGTTGGGACTCGACACATAAAGCTTGGCTTGGTTGGGATCCTGCAGGCGCACGTAGCAGCCCTCGTGGGCTTCCCATCCAAAATTGATCTTGCTCGCGCTGTCGCTGGGGTTCAAAATGGTGGGTACAATTGCGCGCCGTCCGCCCGTGCGCGAAATAGTCGACACGTTGATGCGCGTCATGCCAAAGGTTTCTTCAACCAAGCCGGTCAGCTGAACCTCTTCTTCGCGCAGCATTTGGGTAATGCCCGAGCCCACGCACCAGATTCCGCTCCAAGGGCCGCCGTCGGCATCCTGAATGTAGAGGTAGCCGAGGTCGTAAGGCTTGGTCGAGGCGGTTACGAATCCCTTGAGAGAAACCGTTTTACCCAAGTAGGGCGAATTGCCGTTGGAAGCAAGAGAGTACTGCACGTCATAAACCTTCATTCCGCCAGCCCGCACCCTGTAGTAGTCGATGTTGGGCTGCGCCTGACCCACCGGCGTAGTGGGGTAGTAGGAGGCGTTGCCGTCGTCGTCTTTAGCGCGCAGGTAGTAGCGCATCAGGGTACCGTCGGGCGCATTAGGCAGGGTAAAGGCAAACTCGTCGGTGGAACCCGCTACCAGGGGCATGACCGCTTTGGTGAACTGCGTGGGCTGCAGCGTTGCATTGGTGGTGTAAAAAACGTGCACGGAATCAACGGTGCCGTCAAAGTCGGTGATGGTGCATGCAAGGTCGGGACTCTGGTTGGGCGTCGGAACCATGGGATCGCGCTCAAAGTTGCTGATGTAGGGCGGTGCGTAGGCAATTTGGTAGTGCGAAGCCTGGAACGGATTGAGTTCATAGCCTCTTGTGCCTCCCGTTGTGAAGCAGCCGTTGCCGTCGTGGCGCACCATTCCCTTAAGGCTGCTGTAAAAAGTACCCGGAACCGGCACCACAAAGCTGCCCGTGGTTTGCGGGGAAGCGGGATTCACCGTCTGGTAGCTCGGGAGTTTTTGGGCCAAAAAGCGGTCAGAAACGTTCATTTTGTTGCCATTGGCGTCAACGACATTAAAACTGACCCGGTTGCCCCCAAAGAGAATGACCTCGGTGACCGTCACGTTTTGAAGGTCAACAAAAGAATTTTCCCACTGCTCTCCGGTTACCGGAAGGTTGATGCGTTGGGCATCGTTCAAGGCGCCTACTGCGACTATCGCGGGGCTCGGAATAGGCCGTGTTCCCAAAATGGTCATTGAGCTTGCGCTGGTGGCCTCTAACTGGGTTCCGTTATTGTAAGTGGAAACTTTACCGATGAATTGAATCAAGTCCCCGGCCACGAGGTATTCTACGTTAGGCAGGGTAACGAGCTGGTTTTGAGCGTTGGAGTATACGCCCATTACCTCCATTCCTCGAAACGGACCAGCCGCGCCCTGCGCGGCAGTATCTACGATGAAGAAGAAGGGACGGTGTCCGCCCTGAACCGAGCCCGAAGGCACTTCAGAAAGGCTGCCCGCAGTGACCACAATACCTACCGTTTTGACGATTTGGCCCTCAAAACCAGAGGAGTCCTTGCAGGCAGCCAACTGAGAGGGAGACACGTACTGCAGCGTAGTAATGGGGTAGTAGGTCTGGGCTAGCGCGCTAAAGCCTAAAATGGTGGCTGCGAGGAGTAGAATGTGCTTCATGGCAGGGGGTTATTTGATAAGGGTAAAATGAGAAGAAAATGTTTCGCCGGTCTCGAGATTCAAAACCGTGTAGCGGTACAAACCGTGCGAAATCATCTGGCGGTCTTTAGAGAGAATGTCCCAGGCGTATTCACCGCCCGACAGCACCACAACATGCTCGTCAATGCTGGCAAAGGTGCGGAACCATCGTTGGCCGAGCTGGTCGCTGCCCGTGGACTCGTGCTGCAAAACATCGAGCAGGTCGCCCGCTGGGGAGTGAATGCGAATTTCTGCGCGTGCTGGCAAGTTGGCAAACATCAAGCGGCGGCTCTCGTCCTGAAACGCAGATTGTCCCTCCCAAGCGGCGCCGGCATAGTAGGGGTTGGGGTAGGCATAGGGCGAATTCTCGGCCATGCTGGCCTGTGCGGGAGTCCCCGGGAAGGCGCGGACGGAACTCTGCGTGAAGCTCGATTCCAGCGACTCCAATTGGCTGATGGGGTCACCTTGGTCAAAGGCCGTCACGGCAAGGGCACGCTGCCAACCGTTGGCGAGGTTGTCGATGCGCAAACCATAGCGATAGTTAAGGCTATCGCCTACAAAACGAATGGGCTCCGTGAGCCGAATGGCGTCTAAGCCCGTTTCGTTGAACACTCCGTCGCCCACTTGATCCCACTCGCCATAAAGTCGGAATGTTTCTTCGTTTCGCTGGTTGGGGTCTACGTCAAAGCCAATTTGGCTGGCATAAACGCGGTACCCCGCAAAGTCCTGCTTCTGGCTGATGGGGTCTATGCTGCGCTCGCTGCGGTCGGTCCAAAAAAGGTCTACAAAACCATCTCCTGGCAGGGCACGCACCTGGGGCGGGTCGGGCGGACTCGGCAGGATGTAGCGCGTGATTTCGCCGTTGCCGTCGCGGTCTTCGCCCTCGTCGAGCATTCCATTAAAATTTTGGTCTTCGCCATTGTAGCAGGTTTGTGCCCACTGAGCGTTGGCCAGCAGTCTGCTGCGCTGAACGTCGGAGTTTACCGAGTTTGCTTGACCGTCGTCGACCTTTTTGGCCAGAATAAAGGCAAAGGCCACCTTGATTTCGTCTCCGGGGGCAAAATTCTGAAAGGGCCCGACGCTGAGCAGGTCGCTTCGGTTGCCGGCTGCATTAAGCTGGGCCTGAATGTCGGCGCCAGTGCCAGAGGCACAAGGAACGCCTCCCGGATTAGCCCAACAGGGATCCTGGTTGAGGCCCTGGGTCATTTTAATGTAGCGCTGGTCGTCGGTCGTCGGGAAGAAGTATAAAGCCTGCCCGGAGTTATTGAAGACCCATGCCTGAAAATGGTCCTCGAGCCCGTCGACCTGGGGGTGGTGAAAGCCATTTTTGTCTTCGGCTCCCAGAAATTTTTGGCCGATGTAGGAGTCGGTCCAGCCCGGATCTCCCGACGCATCAAAGCGGTATGCAAGGTGGAGGCTGTCGTCGTAGCCGTTGCCGCCTTGCTGGTAAAACACGGCTCCCCCCGCCCCGGCCGGCGTGCGGTTGATGTTACGAACTACTTTATTGGCCCAAATCGCAGCGTACACATCGTTGTAGGTTTCTTGACCCACGTTTTTGAGGGTAGCATCGACCACCACAAAAAAGTCGCTAAAGCGGTAGTTCCAGTTGTAGGTCGCCATCGTCATGGAGATGCCCATGGGAGTGAGGTGGTTGCTAATTGGGATTGTGGTTCCCGGAATCAGAATGTTGGTGTCTACGCAGGTTGCGGTGAAGTCCTGGTGCGACACGGCTGAGGCTCGGTAGTTGGGGTGGTCCTTGAGCGAAGACGTTTCGCTAAGACCCGATGCCGGAGTAAATTCAAATCCGCCACGACCGGGGGCATAACCCTGAGAAGCATCGTAGGCCGAAGTACTCACCCGAATTCCACCGCCCGCATCAATGCCACCAACCCAAACTCCCGATTCAAAAAGATGCTCGGTACCTGAGCCGGCGGGGTACTCGCATGATGGGGTTCCTGTTCCGTCGCGGTAGCCGCGAAAGGCATTGCCGAAGGTTCCGACGTTGGTCACGCTCATGCGCACCTGGCTTGCCGAGGTGCTTCGTTCTTGGAACGTTTGCGCCCAAGCGCCCTGAACAAGGACCACAAAGGCAAGACTAAGGCAGCGTGAATGCATCATTGGGGGGTGGCAAATTTAGCCACTCCAGAGGGAGTTTTGACGCGATAAATTAGCCATCCTCTAAGGGAAGTAGAACTCGTCCAGCGGGCCTCGCCCACAGGCCAGATTCGGGACTCGATTATGCGCCCAGCGGCATCAAGGGTTTCTACATGCCAATCTTCAAGAATCGCAATCCGCGTCAAAAAGGCCCTGCCATCCATACCGCGCTGCAGCATTGCGTTACCGCGCAATTCATTGACCCCAATACCCAGCCGGCTTACTTCAAAGTCTGCGACTATGGGAAGGTGGTCCGACACTTCATAAAGCGCAGTGAGCACGTTGGCGGGTGCGGAATTATTGGTTCCTATGTTTATCGCAACGTTAAAGTGGAGGCCGTCGTTGCCAATAGGCTTGAGCGTGCCCGGCAGGTAGCGCATTCGGGCAGAGGAGCTTAGGGCAGTTTGGTTAGTCAATATATGGTCGTATCGGTCGTCGAGGCCTCCCCCAGAGTAGCATCCGTCATTGGTCAAGGCATCGCGGGTCGATTGGGTGTGCATTGCGGCAAAGGTGCCGTTGCTGGACCAGTTCCCGAGTTGGTTCTCGGGGTCGTAGAACCGTATCGTCGAGTTGCTGAAGTTCAAAAGCTGCTGAAATCCGCCCTCTTGGCTTTTGCTCATGTTGAGGTCGCCGCAGAGCAGGTAGTGGGGGTCCCTGGGTTTGGTGGCCAGGTAGTTCATGATGGCCTCGCAGGACTTTTGACGGTCTGCGGCATCGGTCGCGGTATTGCCGGCCTTGAGGTGAGCTGCAAAAACCGTGAAAAAAACCGTATCGGGGTTCCAGGCTAGGAGCGAGTCTTTGTAGTAAAATCTCAGAACGTCAATGCCTCGAACTAGATTGGCGTTTTGCAAATCTTTGCTGATCATTCCTTGTGCCTTGAGCCCAAGTTTATTGTGGTCGAAGTAGACCGCATTAATGAGCGAACTGCCGTTGGTGTACAGGTCGGTCGCGGACCAGCGAGTAATCCCGTTGGCATTGAGGCATTGGCTGAGAATTCGACCGTGAGCCGTGGCGCTGGATCCGTCTACCTCGTTGCAGACCAGCAGGTCGGGCTGCACGTAGTCGACTACCGTGCGCAGCCAGCCTTCTTTGGCTCCTGGCGGATTATTGGTGGTGGTACAAAAAGAGGTAAAGGCCCTGAAGTAAGTCAGGTTATAGGCCATAACACGCAGGTTTTCACCAGCCTGTGCCGCGAGCGGAATTCCATTCAAAAAAAGCACACAAAGTGCGGCAAGCCTATACATCCCCTCAAAGTTAGCCTCTTAGAGGCTTAATTTCAGTGTTGCCTAAAGGTTAAATTAGAGGCAATTGGGGCCATCTTGATGCATACCGCGTGATAAAGGTTTTACCTTTGGGTAAGGCAATAGGTTATGGCAAAAAAAACTACAATTCTCCTGGTAGACGACGATCCAGATATTCGGGAATTCGTCACCTATAACCTCACCAAAGAGGGCTACCACGTGGTCACGGCTAAAGACGGAGCCGAAGGCGTTGAAGCGGTTAAAAAACACCGTCCCGACTTGGTATTGCTCGACGTCATGATGCCAGGAATGGACGGAATTGAGGCCTGCGAAGCAATTAGAAACAACCTCGACATCGCCGGAACGCTAATCGCTTTTTTGAGCGCCCGAGGCGAGGACTACAGCCAGGTGGCAGGCTTCGATGCTGGAGCAGACGACTACATTACCAAGCCGATACGTCCAAAAGTCCTTGCAAGCCGCGTCAAAGCGCTGCTGCGCCGCAACGTCAAAGATTTTGACTCCGTCGGCAGCATAGAAATTGGCAACCTTCTAATTAACCCAGAGAAGTACCAGGTTTTTCTGGACGGAGGCATTGTAGAAATGCCCCGTAAAGAGTTTGAACTGCTTCACCTTTTGGCCAGCAAACCCGGCAAGGTTTGGTCCCGCGACTCCATCATGGATCGGGTTTGGGGAACAGAGGTCATTGTAGGGGGACGCACCATTGACGTACACATCCGCAAAATCCGCGAAAAAATCGGTCAAGACTGCATCAAGACCATCAAGGGTGTTGGCTACAAATTTGAAGAGTAACTTCGGGTCGTGCTCGATCGACCAGAACGGATAGCTTTTTTTATTGGCGCGCTGCTTGGCCCAGTAGTTTGGTTTGCCATGCTTGCCGCGCTGCAGCTCAACGAGCCCCAGGGGCCTCTTGCGGCCGCAGAGGATCCCTACCTTGAAATTACCCTGCTGAGCATTCTTATTGCCAGTGCCACGGCATTTTTAGCGGAGTACTTAATGCGACGATTTCTGTATTCTCGCTTGCTCAAAATTTACAAGACCATTTCTAATCAGAATCAGTTTCAATCGTCACTGCTGGCGGACGCCGAGGAGATTGGCAAGGCCGAGATGGAGGTAACCTCCTATGTGATGAAAAAATCCGCGGAGCTCTCTAACCTGCGGATGTACGACGACGTGCGCCGTGAATTTATTGCCAACCTCTCCCACGAGCTCCGCACCCCTATTTTTAGCATCCAGGGCTACTTGCTCACGCTTATCGACGGAGTTAAGGACCCAAAAATCCGCAAAGACTACCTCAAAAAGGCATCGCGCAATGTGGAACGCATGATTCGCCTGGTGCAAGACATGGACGTGCTGGCGCGACTGGAGTCCGACCGATTAGTGCTTCAAAAAGAGGAGTACAGCCTCACCGAACAAATTGAAGACGCCCTCGAGCAAATGTCAGATCGCATTGCGCAGCAGGGTATTACCGTGGTTCGCGACTTTGACGCCGAAGCGGACTGCGCTGTTTTTGCCGACCCGGAGCGCATGGACCAGGTGGTGCTGAACCTTATCTCCAATGCGATTAAGTACTCGCGCGACGAGGCGGGCGGATTCTTGCGTATTGCCATCGAAGACTCAGGCGACAGGACCTATACGGTTTTGGTCGAAGACAACGGAGTCGGTATTCCCAAGGAGGACATCGGGCGCGTTTTTGAGCGGTTTTTTAGGGCCGACCGCAGCCGAACCCGAACCAAAAAAGTTACCGGTACCGGCCTTGGCTTGGCCATTGTAAAGCACATTGTCGAGGCGCACGGTCAGTCGGTCAAGGTGATTTCTACCTTAAATGAGGGTTCGGAGTTTTCGTTCACCATTGCGAAGGCCTAGGCCACCGCGCGGAGCGCCCTTATCCTTTAGTTTTGCACCATGACCCCCCCTGATCCCGCCATCCAGAGCCGCCTTGAAACCCTTAGAGCCAAGTATGCCAACTCGGGCCAAGAGCTGCTGGACTTTTTAGACGGCCTCTTAGAAGCCGACTACCTCACCTACTGGGACTACATTCGGTTGGATACGCTCCTTAGTTTGCAGCAGCCGCGCACGCAGCACCACGACGAGCCTATTTTTATTATGTACCACCAGATTACCGAGCTTTACTTTAAGTTGGTACTGCACGAGCTGAATGCCGCGGTGGCGGCTCCGATGCCCGGAACGGCGGAATGGACTGCCAATCATAGCACTGCCTTGACCGAGCACGTTCGGCGATGCACTCGGTACTTTGAGGCCCTCGAAACCTCTTTTGCGGTAATGACCGACGGCCTCAATCGCGACCAGTTTTTGCGTTTTCGCATGGCGCTCATTCCGGCAAGTGGTTTTCAATCAAGCCAGTACCGCATGATCGAGCTAGCGCTGGCCCGGCTTAATGACTTGGTTCACGCCGACCTGCGCAGCGAGTACGCCCAAGAGAACGACCTTTCAAAACTCCTCGAGAATATATACTGGAGGCGCGGTGCCACCCTGGTTGAGACCGGAGAAAAAGCCCTTACCCTCAAGCAATTTGAGGCCAAGTACGATGCAGTTTTTGCCGATAGGGCTCAAAAGCTTCGGGGCCTTACCCTGTCAGACCGGGCAAAAATTTTAGAGCAAAACAAAGAGTTGGGTGACGAGATGCGCCTCGCCCTGCGCGAACTCGACCATCAAGTCAACGTTCGATGGCCGATGCAGCACCTCAAGACCGCGGGCAGATACCTCGCCAAGCAGCCCAGCGACTTGCGCGCAACCGGCGGAACGAACTGGCCGAAGTACCTGCCTCCGAAGTTTCAGTTGCGCATTGCCTTTCCCTTTCTTTGGACGCCCGAAGAGCGGGAGCATTGGGGCCATTAAACGCCTAAAGCTCCCCGCCGCGGGCAACCTTCATAATCTGCTCAACGAGCGCCTCGCTAAAGTCTGGCCATAGTACTGCCTGAGGGAGCGGACTATGGAGCCATCGGGTTAAATTCAGCTTTTGCAGCGAAGTCGCCTGCCATGCCCCCACCTGGACCAGGGCTGCAGCGTTGCAGAGTTGTTCGTACTGGCCCTTGATGGGAATCACCGCCAGGCGCTTTTTATGAAAGAGTGCCTCGGTCGGCAGTTCAAAGCCTGCACTGCAGAGCACGGAATCCGATTCCGCAAAGGCCTGTAAAAACCTTTCGCTGTCGACGGCCTCGATTCTTAAGGACCCATCTTGACGGGCATGGTTGATTTTGGCCACAAAGGCTCTAACCGGGACCGGGCAGTCAGCGAAAAAGGCAATCAATTCCTCGGTTCCATACGCGGGCAAGTAGACCAGAATTTGATTCCGCGCATTTTGCGGTAAATCCCTAATTTCTTTGCGGATCAGTGGCGGGTACATGCCCTTTGCAAAACTTTTGGCGTGAAAGCCAATCGCCTGGTCAGACGGAGCAAAATGCTTCAGGATGAATTCCCCAATAGGGTTGTGCTGCATGGGCCGCGGTGCCTTGGGGTGGCGTACCCCCGCCTGGTGGCTAACCTCAAGAAGTCGTGCGCCGCGCAGTTTGGCGGCCCATGCCGAAACCGGTTCAAAGTCGCAAACAACGAGGTCGTACTGCTTAATGGGGGCCTTGAAGACGTCTGCCACGAATTGTCCCCATCGGTTTTGCCAAAGGGTTTGAAGGTAGCTGAGCCCGCCATGGCGGTTGTACTTGAGCGAAATACCCTTAAACGTTTGAGTCGCCTCAATGGGAAGGCTCACCTGGCTCTCGGTCCCCGAAATCCAAACCTCGACCTCAACTCCCGGTTGGGCCGCAATCAATGGAATAAGGTGTCGGGCACGAGCCACGTGACCGTTGCCGGTACCCTGCACGGCATATAAAATCTTCATTCGTCGGAATCTGCTTCGTTCAGCAGCATAGAAAGCAAATGCCGAGCCGAAGCGTCCACTTTTTCGTCGTCTTCTTCGACTTCGCGGGCGTCCTGATGCTGGTATAAGGTCCACTTTGAACCATCCCACTCCAGTGCGGTAAGGTTCTCAATCCAATCCCCAGAGTTGAGGTACTCAATTTGCCGGTCACCCATTGCGATTGTGCGCATTTGGGGCTGGTGAATGTGACCGCAAATAACTCGGCCGTAGCCTTTTCGCAGGGCCATTTCTGCAGCGGCAAGCTCAAAGTCGCCCACGTACTTCACCGCTTTTTTCACCGAATCTTTGATGGTTTTGCTGAGCGAGTATTTTTCGCGTCCTACGCGCTCGAGGAGCACGTTGAGCCAGTGGTTCAGCCAGATGAGCAGGTCATAAGAAAATCCGCCCAACTTGGCTAGCCAACGGGCATTTTGAATGCTCGCGTCAAAAATATCTCCATGAAAAACCCAGGTGCGGACTCCACCAAAATTAAAAACCATCTTGTTGCGCAGGTGAATCCTACCGAGGTCTGCGTCGGCAAAGCGCCGCAGCATTTCGTCGTGGTTGCCGGTGATGTAGAAAACCTCGGTGCCCTTTTGGGCCATGGTTATTAAGCGTTTAAGTACTTTAAAATGGCTTTTTGGGAAGTAGGACTTTTTAAAACTCCAAATATCTATGATGTCTCCGTTGAGGATTAGTACCTCGGGTTCAATGGAATGGAGGTAGGCAAGCAGCTCTCGGGCGTGGCAACCGAAGGTGCCAAGGTGCACATCACTAATTACGACGGCGCAGATTGGGCGGCGAGAACTCATTCAGCAGCAAAGACATAACAGGTTTGTGAACCCTGTGTTATCAATGTTTAGAAGAAAATCTAGTTATCAACAGGGTTTTGCGTTGAAATCAGGCCTATTTTAGGCCGCTCTATGACTAAAAAATCCGCACCTAAGCGCAGTTTGCCCATTTGGCTCGCCGCCAGCATCGGCCTGGTACTCGTTTTAGGGATTTGGTTGCTTGCCCGAGCTCTGCCTGCAAGCTTCGCGGCCAACTCCGCAGAAGGAGAAGAAGTTGATCCTGGATTTTTATTTGGCTATTCCTTGCGCGATTTTGAGGCCCAGCGCTTTGAGGTTGGCGACGGGGAAACCTTTGGCGGGCTAATGGATCAATGGGGTATTAAGGCCGACCGGGTTGACCAGCTCCTAACGCTGAGTAAGGACGATTTTAATCCGCGCAAATGGCGGGCCGGCGACTCCTACTGGCTGCTTCGGGCCAAAGACAGCGCTCGCGGTGCGGCCTTCTTTGTTTATGAGCCCTCCGTGGCAGAATACGTTCTTTTTGGCTTGGGCGACAGCTTGTTCGTGCGAAAGGTGGAGCGCCCCAAGGTCACCAAAGAGCGCATAGTCGGCGGCAAAATCGAAGGGTCCCTCTATGCAACGCTGGAGAAGCAGGGGGTTTCGCCGGCGGTTGCCGTGAAGCTTTCAGAGGTTTATGCCTGGACTATTGACTTCTTTCGTATTCAAGTTGGCGACCGCTTTGAAGTAATTTACGAGGAGTCCTACGTCGACGACAGCGTATTTGTGGGTACGGGTAAAATTCTGGCAGCCCGATTCTTTCACAACGGCAAGTCCTTTTATGCTTTTCAGTACCAAAACACGGACGCATCGGTCAAGGGCTACTACAACCAAGAAGGCGAGGGCATGAAGCGCATGTTCCTCAAGGCACCCCTCGAATTTGCCCGCATTACCTCGCGGTACACCATGAATCGCTTTCACCCTGTTCAAAAGCGCTGGAAGGCGCACTTGGGTACCGACTATGCGGCTCCCTCGGGCACTCCAATTCTTGCTACGGCAAGCGGAACCGTGGTTGCAGCAGCCTACCAATCTGCCAACGGCAATTATGTGAAAATCAAGCACAGCGGAACCTACACCACCCAATACTTGCACATGAGTCGAATTGGTGCGCGGATTCGTAATGGTGCCAGGGTCCAGCAGGGCCAGGTCATTGGCTATGTGGGATCGACGGGCTTGGCCACCGGTCCTCACGTTTGCTACCGCTTCTGGAAGAACGGCCGCCAGGTTGATCCTCTGCGCGAGCCAATGCAGCGAGCCGATCCCTTGCCTCGCTCTCTTTGGTCGGAGTTCGAGCCCGGAATGACCGCCCGCAAGGCTGTTTTGGATTCTCTTTCCAAAGAATAGGCTTTGTCTAGACCCTGGAGGTAAGTGAATCTTATTATGTCGTAAATTGCTTTGAATAATAATCTTAGAAAGTAAAAATGTACGCTAGACTTTCATGGTTTTTTGGGCCGGAATTTCGCTCAGGCCTGGGCAGAATAACCCTCTATGTGGCGATTCTCAGTTTTTTGGTGCACCTGCTGCTTTTTGCCCTAAGTCCATGGATTCCGAGCATCACGGGCGGATCCCTCTTTTTGCATCCCATTAACGCCATCTACACGCCATTCTCGGTTTTGTTGGTCTATGAGGCTTATTTGCTGGTCTACTACCTGCGCAGGTCGACCTCCAACTACATCGCTAAGCAATACGAAATCATAGCCTTACTGCTGATACGCGGAATTTTTAAGGATTTGACCAACTTGGAATTGCAAATCGGAACCTTCAACGGAGATGGGAACCTTGAACTGGTATGGGATTTGGCCTGTGTAATTGCAGTATATGCCCTGATTTATTTGTTTTACCGAATCTCGGGCCACAGCAATACAGGCCCCGACGAGGCCATGGTCGGAACCTCGGCCTTGCCCATTCGCCGTTTTATTCAGGCCAAGTATTTGCTGTCTTATGTGCTGCTTGCGGTACTCGTGGGGCTTGCCTTTACCAGTTTCTGGGATTGGTGGACTACCAGCCCAGGACTCACCGATGCGGTGATTGACCTCAACGCGGTGTTTTTTGATCAATTCTACACGATTTTAATTATGAGCGACGTGCTCATTCTGCTGCTGTCTTTGCTGTACAGCGACGACTTCCCCACCATAATTCGCAACTCGAGCTTCGTGATTTCGACCATTTTGCTCAAGCTTTCCTTTTCGGCTGCACCCGGTTTGTCGCAACTATTTATTACCTGCGGGGTGGCCTTTGGGGTACTCATGCTCTACGTCACCAACGCATACTACCGGCTCGAAATCGACCAAAAAGCGTCCTAAACGCCGAAATTTATTTTTGCGCGGACTCTAGCACACTACGTTGGCGATTCGCCCGGGTACTACGATGATTTTTTTGGGAGTCCGCCCCTCTAAAAAGTGCGCGGTTCGTTCGTGGGCAAGCACGGCAGATTCTACCTCCGCAGCGCTTGCAGACGACGGCATTTCGAGCTGAAAGCGCGTTTTGCCATTGAACTGCACCGGGTACAA